>DATGOF010000574.1:0-2145 GCA_035306285.1 Acidobacteriota bacterium
AGAATACAAAGACCGGCCAGGGACATCAGCATCATCGCTCCCAGCATCGAGATGGCGATCCCGAGTGCGGCAGCCATGATGGCGTAAAATACCGCGATGTAATACCCCACCTCAATGAGACGACAGATAAGTGGAGTGATCGCCAAAGGCTGATGATAAAGGTGACTAATCGTGGCCATTCTGTAAAAAGCCTTGAATGAGGGTTTCCAGCTGATACGCCCGTCGTTCCCAGCTGTACTCTCTGGTACTGTCGAGCGCCACCCTAGCGCGTCTTAAAAGCTCTTCTCTGTTGCCTGCAATTACCTCAACTTGTCGGGCCAGCGCCTCAGGTGAACCCCCTTCGAACAACCAGCCGGCACCGGAACGGGCGTAGATCCGATTTCCGCCGACATCGGAAGCAAGAAACGGGATTCCACATGCCATCCCTTCCAGAACAGCGTTCGAAAAATTTTCGTAGCGACTGGGCATCACCAGTAAGTCCATTGCACAGTACCACTCAGCCAGAGAAGAGTGCGATAGACCACCTGCAAAATGTACTCGCCCGGTCTTGATTTCTTGCCCCAGTTCCGCCTGCAAATTTTTTTCTTCTTCACCGTGCCCGACCATCACCAATCTTATATTGGGAAGCTTCTCCGAGAGCCCTTTGAAAGCGCGAGCCAGAAGATCAACCCCCTTCAGTTTTGTAAACCGCCCCACATATCCGAGAACGAAGTCGGTTTCCCTCCAATTAAGTTGATCACGGACACTCGAAGACTGCGGCTTGAAAAGGTCACGATCGAGACCTGTTGGCAGATCAATGACACCATCACCCATAAACTTACGAATCTGGAGGAGAGCGTCCCCATTGGCACAAACCAGCTGCACCTTTCTTAGTAAGGGTTCGGTTGACGGCGGCACGGGTCCAGGCAACCGCAGCATTGTCGGCCTGATAACCGCAACTCGTGCCGCTAGAGCACGGTTGCCGTGAACATAGATAAAATCAAAATCATTCCACCGATGGTGAAATAGGTTTTCCACGCGACGTTGAAAACTCTGGTTATACCAGCGAACCGTTCTCCAGGATACTCTTTCTTGAAAGTCATTCCAGGGGCCATTGAACCTCTGAGGAAGCCTTCTCCCGATCGCTGAGAGGACGCTCTGTCCAGCCCTTCGCGACCACCACCCCGGAATCGGAGTTGGTTTCAGTCCTGGTGGAAGTGGAATTGGGTAGGATCCGGACCGGTCTGCAAAGAAGGCTGCTTCAACCTCGTGTCCCCTGGCTGAGAAAGCCTGAAAGAGATTTCGCGTAAAGGTCTCGCCTCCACCGAGAAGTGTTCCGAGCTGAGATTGAAGAATTAGAATCCGCATTGCGTCAGCTGATTCAGGAGAGATCCTTAAAGGAGCGAAACACAAAAATTGAAGTGGGCCGTCATCAACTGCGACATATCCGGGCCTCAAGACGGAGCTCCTGATCGCCCGCAATGGCCCTCTCCAGACCCACTGCAACAACTTCGCTGCTGTGATGACTGATCGCGTACTGCCGAGTCCGATCTCCGATCGCCTGCCGCCACTCCACTGATTCAATCAGGCCAGGAAGGGTGGTACATGTCTCCTCGGTGCCTTTTCCAGCTATACCGAGCCCGTGTTTCTGGATCAGATCGTCGGGATCCAGGAAGGTACTAACAACCGGCGTGCCGCCGGCCCAGGCTTCCAGGAAAACATTCGGAAATCCCTCCATCGTGGAAGTGGAAAGGAGGATTGCAGCATTCCGTATGATTTGAAGCGACTTCTCAGGCGAAACCTGGCCCAGGTACTCAATGTTCGGAGTGCTCTGCAGACCTTCCACAATTCGCTTACTGTATTCCGGACCCGTGCGGTGCGTGCTGACCCCTCCACAGACGACAAACCGCACCTCCGGCAATTTCCGCGCAAACTCGATGAGAAGATCGGGACGCTTGGGTTCTCGCAGAACGCCGACCCAGGCGATGTAACGATCTCTCTGGCTGTGCGGGGTTACGGCCGGTGGAATTTCAACAGTTCCCATTAGCAATCTTGCTTTTTCTTGCCACCTCGGCGCCAGGTTGTCAAACTGACTTCTGTGCTGCAGCAGGATCCTATCCGTTCGTTCCAGCCCCCAGGCATAAACGGGCCACCAGCGCTTGCGCC
>DATGOF010000575.1:0-5925 GCA_035306285.1 Acidobacteriota bacterium
CCAAAGATCAGCCCGAGGACATCGAAACCCCTTCACTGACTCCGACCGAAATGGGCGTGATGATTGTTCGGCCACCCCGGCTCCATTCCAACAATCCGGGCTATTTGCAAGACTGAGAATGATAACCCATGATGGCACCGCTGACGCTGCTTGAAACCGCCTCCATAATGAATTGACGACTGACATCCTGTCGGCGGGCTCCCAGCGCTCGCCGCAAACCAATCTCATTCGGATACTCTGGGAACAGTGATAGTAAAGGAATCAACGCCCTGCAGTTCTCCGCTAAAGACCAGTCTCTTTTCAAAATCGCCCCGCTGAACGACAAGATTGTCGGACGGGGATTCCGCTGGCATTCCCTGCAACAAGAGTGCGAGCAGAAGTATTCCCAGGCGATGCATCGACTTGTACTTTCGGGATCAGTGTTCGGTATTTTCTATTCTATAGACAGCCAGAGGCAAGGGAAGACAGCCAGAGGCAAGGGAAGACAGCCGGAGGCAAGGGAGGTTCATTTTTTGAAACTTTGATTTTTCTGCAATCGAGGGTTCTCTACAATCGGGTGCTGAAAGCCGGCCAGTTTGGCACAAAATCGTTTGAATGTTTAAAATAGGTGGACGATGGCCTGAAATGGGAGGGTCATTCAGAGAGTCAAATTCTTTATATAAGGAGTCGAATATGCCTTACCCGGAAGAATGGGTTCGTCCCGCTCGCGAGGAACTCACAAGGATCGGCGTGCGTGAATTGAAGACTGCTGCGGAAGTCGATGAAGTGCTGCAGTCACAGGGAACCGTTCTAGTAGTTGTTAACTCCATCTGCGGCTGTGCAGCAGGAAGTGCACGTCCCGCGGTGGCTCGCGCTCTAGAGGAGGGACCGCGTCCGGATCAGATTACGAGTGTCTTTGCAGGCCAAGACCTCGAGCCGACCGAAAGGGCTCGGGAATATTTCCGGCCGCATCCCCCCTCATCTCCGAGCATTGCCCTGATGCGCGACGGAAAGCTTGTTTTTATGCTTCACCGCAACCGTATCGAAGGTAGAGATTCGGAAGCAATTGCAGCCGATTTGAAAGAAGCTTTCAAGATGTATTGCTCACATCAGGAAGCGTAATTTTTATCTTCCTTGATGGTGTCTCAGGGGGACAGCGGAAGCTAATCCCGTTGCCCCCTGACTCGACAACCGACTTTATCCTTCCTCCTCGTACTGCTCCCGAATTGAATCCAGCACGTCTGGATCGGCCAAGGTCGTAGTGTCGCTCAACACACGCCCTTCCGCAATGTCTCTCAGCAGGCGTCTCATTATCTTTCCGCTACGAGTTTTAGGTAGCTCGTAGGTCAGGAAAATTCTGTCCGGTTTGGCGATCGGGCCGATCTTATCAGACACGTGCATTCTCAACTCATCAACAATAAGCGGATCCTTCGCTTCCTCTCCTCTCATTGTCACGAAAGCCGCTATCGCCTGGCCTTTGATCTCATGAGGAATTCCGATGACAGCGGCTTCGGCCACGGCCGGGTGGCTTACCAGAGCACTTTCGAGTTCCATCGTGCCGATGCGGTGGCCGGCCACATTGAGAACGTCGTCGACTCGACCGAGCACCCAGAAGTATCCTTCTTCGTCCAGCTTGGCCCCATCGCCCGTAAAGTACAGGCCCTCGAACCGGCTCCAGTAGGTATCGTACCAGCGCTCAGAATCTCCCCAGATAGTCCGCGCCATGGCAGGCCAGGGTTTTCTCAAAACAAGATAGCCCCCACCTCCAGGCGGCACTGATTGGCCCTGGTCGTCAACAACATCGGCTTCCACGCCGGGGAAGGGGAAGGTGGCGGATCCTGGCTTGGCCTCAGTTAAACCAGGTAGAGGAGTGATCATGATCATCCCGGTTTCTGTCTGCCACCAGGTATCGACGACAGGAGTTCGGTCTCCCCCGATATGCTTCCGGTACCAAATCCAGGCCTCAGGATTGATGGGTTCTCCGACACTGCCCAGGAGACGCAGCGACTTGAGATTGAATTTCTTCGGATGCGTTTCTCCCCAGCGCATAAAGGCGCGGATAGCAGTAGGAGCGGTATACAGAATGTTTACCTGATATTTTTCGATGATCTCCCAAAACCGTCCCTTATGGGGATGATCGGGGGCACCCTCATAGATTACCGTAGTAGCCCCATTCGATAACGGCCCGTACACGATATAGCTGTGTCCTGTGACCCACCCGATATCAGCGGCACACCAGTAAGTGTCGTCTTCTTTCAAGTCGAAGACATACTTGGTTGTAGCGTGTACTCCGACTAGATAGCCTCCGGTCGTATGAAGCAATCCCTTCGGTTTTCCAGTCGTCCCTGAAGTGTAAAGAATGTAAAGCGGGTGTTCGCTGTCCACCGGTTCCGGTTCCACGACCTGGGAACCGCTTTTATCCATCTCGCGATGCCACCAGTGGTCACGGCCCTCTACCATGTGAACGTCCTTGGGGTCGCACGTCCGATTTACGACTAGAACATGCTCGATGGTCTCGCATTGCTCAAGGGCCCTGTCCGAATTCTCCTTGAGAGGAACTCGGTTTCCCCTGCGCCAAGCGCCGTCAGCCGTTATGAGGAGCTTGGCACCACAATCATTGATGCGATCACTGAGGGCATCCGGGCTAAAACCGCCGAAAACGACGGTATGCGGTGCACCGATTCTGGCACAGGCCAGCATGGCAATCGGCAGTTCCGGTATCATCCCCAGGTAGATCGCCACACGGTCTCCCTTCTGGATACCCAGTCGCTTCAGTGTAGCGGCGCACCGATTCACTTCTCGGTAGAGATCCTGATAGGTATACACCTGTCTTTCGTGAGTCGGCTCCCCTTCCCATATAATGGCCGCCTTATTTTTTCGTCTACTCTGGACATGGCGATCCACGCAGTTGTAACAGATGTTGGTTTGTCCCCCAACGAACCACTTCGCATCAGGCAAATTCCAATCGAGGACTCTTTCCCAGGGAGTGAACCAATCGATACTTTCGGCCATTTCGGCCCAAAACCCTTCAGGGTCTTTTCGAGCCTGCTCATAAATAGCCTCATCGTTCCATAACGCCTGGGCCTTAAAGTCTTCACTAGGAGGAAACTTCCTCTCCTCCTGTAGCAAAGCCCCGATTGTTGCGGTCTGTTCTTGATCGCTCATGAACCTCTTTTCCCCCTTTCTTGGCAACTATTCATATTTTCTAAAATTCGGGTGAAAACGATTCCCATCGAACTCTTTCTCTGAGCCGGTGAGAAAGGTTCCTTGTGTTTGCCTGGCCTGCGCCTTATTGCGCTAGTCGACTCGCTCTGCCAACCGCAAAAGAACCACTTTCAGCGTTCCATCCTGGAAACAACCCGGTCAGGCAAGTATTTCCCTTGCCCGTTATAATAAACCACCTAGGACTAATGATGCGAAGAGCCCGAATCGTTGCCACACTGGGACCTGCTAGTAGTTCCCCTGACATAATCGAAGAACTAATTCGAGCCGGAATGTCGGTTGCCCGTCTTAATTTCTCTCACGGCAATCACGAGACGCATCTTAAAGCCCTGAAGAATATACGGGAAATTTCCAAAAAACTAAAGGTCCCGGTCGCAGTCTTGCAAGATCTGCAGGGCGTAAAGATCCGGACAGGAACACTCAAAGATCGCAATCCCGTTAAGCTAAGTGAAGGGGATCAGTTCGTTATTACCACTTCCAAAGTGGAAGGTAATGCCTCCATTGTGTCGACCAGCTATTCTGATTTGCCGCGCGACGTGCGACCCGATGATCGGATTCTCCTCTCCGACGGACTGATTGAGCTGGTGGTTGAGTCAATCAGCGAGACTGAGGTGATCTGCAGAGTGGTGAGTGGCGGCCTTTTGCGAGAAAACCAGGGAGTGAACATTCCCGGCGCCGAAATCACCGCCCCGGCGTTGACGGAAAAGGATCTGGAGGATCTGGAGTTCGGAATTCAGAATAAGGTGGATTACATAGCACTTTCCTTTGTCCGGCGCCCCGAGGATGTTCTACAGCTTAAAGAGAAGCTGGCGGAGAAGAAAGCCGACATTCCCATCATTGCAAAGCTCGAGAAACCTTCTGCGATCGAAAGCCTCGACTCTATTCTGGACGTCTGCGAAGGAGTGATGGTAGCGCGAGGCGATCTCGGTGTGGAGATGTCTCCGGAAAAGGTTCCGATTATTCAGAAGAAGGTCATCTGGAGCGCAAACCGCAAGAATCGACTCGTTATTACGGCAACTCAAATGCTGGAATCGATGATTCATAATCCTCGCCCCACACGGGCGGAAGCGTCTGATGTTGCCAACGCCGTCTTTGATGGGACGGATGCTTTAATGCTGTCCGGTGAGACCGCAGCCGGAGAGCATCCAGTTGAGGCCGTTCGCATGATGGCGAAAATTATCGATCAAGCTGAGTTGATGCCGGCCGAGTACCGGCCCCCACGAACCGAGCGTGGCCGCGTTCTGGAGTTTCCAGAAGCGGTATGCGATGCCGCCTATCATGCGTCCAAGGCAATCCATGCTCGAGCTATTGTAGCCTTTACACAGAGCGGCTCGACTGCCCGGCTTATTTCGAAGTATCGACCAGACACCGATATCTTCGCCTTTACGCCAAGCCAGCGTATCGTCAGCCGAATGTGTCTTTACTGGGGAGTCCACCCGATACGCATGCGTGAGATCTCAAATGTAGACGAGTTGATCGAAGAATCGGAGAAGATGCTCCTGAAGTTACAGCTGGTGCGCCCGGGTGATAACCTGATCATCCTGACGGGAGCCCCCATCATGGAAAAGGGCCACACGAGCCTGATGAAGCTGCACTCCGTTAAGGACCCGAACCCTTGAAGTCCGCATGAGCACACCGAGACAATTCAAGAGGAGTTTACTGTTGATACTCGACAGCGTCGGGGTCGGGGCGATGCCTGACGCGGCGGATTTCGGGGACCAGGGAAGCGATACACTCGGCCATCTGGCGGCCAGTCGGTTGCTGAACCTCCCCAATATGAGCCGTCTTGGACTCGGAAATATCCGGCCCCTGCAAGACATTCCACCGGTTGATCGTCCCATCGGCTTTTTTGGAAAAGCTGCCCTGGCCTCTCGAGGAAAAGACACGACGTCAGGACACTGGGAAATGATGGGCATCATTCTTGATCATCCTTTCCCGACTTACCCTGACGGTTTTCCCGATGAAATCGTCAGCGCTTTCGAAAAAGCGATCGGGCGAAAGGTCATTGGCAACTATCCTGCCAGCGGCACCGAGATAGTTCAGGATCTCGGAGAAGAGCACATTAGGACGGGATCGCCCATCCTGTATACGTCAGCCGACAGCGTGTTCCAACTGGCTGCCCATATCGATGTTATTCCGCTTGCGGAGCTTTATCGCTTTTGCCAATTGGCACGGGATTTACTGCAAGGGGAACATCAGGTTGGCCGAGTAATCGCTCGACCCTTCCGGGGTCGTCCGAGTCATTTTGAACGAACTACCGATCGAAAGGATTTCGCGATCCCTCCTCCGTCCCCGACCGTTCTCGACGCACTCGATCAGGCGGAAATTCCAGTCATCGCCATCGGAAAGATCGGATCCATCTATTGTCAGCGGGGAATCACCACCGAACTCGAGTCCAGGGATAATCGCCATACATTCAGCCAGACGATGCAGGTCGTAGAGGAACTCGACGAAGGCTTGGTGTTCGCGAACTTCATCGATTTCGACATGTTGTATGGTCACAGAAATGACCCAGCCGGATATGCAGACGCTCTCGAAGAGTTCGACCGGATGCTCGAACGCCTTCTGGAACGGCTCAGGCAGGACGACCTGCTCATTCTCGCTTCCGATCATGGTTGCGATCCTACAACGCCCTCAACCGACCATTCGCGAGAATACGCCCTTCTACTTTGCTGCAGTCCGGCATGTCAGCCCGGGCACAGTCTTGGAACTCGTGAATCACTG
>DATGOF010000576.1:0-6819 GCA_035306285.1 Acidobacteriota bacterium
CTTACCCAATGGGCAAAGTTGATTGGCATTTTTGCGTTGTTGGGTTTGAGAGTCTGTCGTTTTCAGACTCAACTCGTACGCGTACCTACCTATTCGACGGTAGGCATCTCCGGACGTTCGCTGAATTGAGTGGCGGACCAAAAATGGAGCTTTTCAGAGTTCAGGGCGGGGATCGATTCATTCCAGTTGGGCACGAAAGCCTTCCTGTCAACTCCACGGAAGCCAAGGCGCCACTAGTGATAGTCGAATCCCGCGATCGAAAACATGTGGCCGCCCTCGGTTTCGAACAATCGTACACTATCTACGGTGACCCTGTGGGCAATAAGTGCTTCCACGCTGATCCCTATTTTGGTCCTCTAACGGAGACGGGTGAAGAGCGTCTCATTCGAGGACGCCTTTACCTTATAAAAGGAACTGCACAAGAGGCACTTAACCGATATATACGCGATTTCGAAGGAAGCGACTAAAATTTGGAAGCTAGCTCTGAAAGATTGCATCAGGGAAGAATTGAAATCGCGCAACAATTGTAGGGCAAGGTGACCCGCTTTCTGAACAAGCACGCAAGGCCTATCGCCCTATGCACGACTCGCTGGCGGGGATTCGTAACACTATGCACTGCCATTCCCTTGCTTCGCGTACCGACGTTGGCTGGGAGGAAGGGAATGAAAGTTGAGGACCTCTGCAAAGATCCTGGGCCTGTGAATTCTACAGTGACACAGAACATCTACATCAAAGTCTTTGATCCGGAACTCCGAGGTGCAGCTGAGGGCTTTTCAATTGAGCCTAGACCAGAAGAGGCGCAAAAAAACGCAAATAACAAGAATGGTGCAAATCTGAGTAAAATGTACAGAAATGAAATGACTGCAAACGATTGATTCTAAAGTGCCCGGGGCGGGGATCGAACCCGCACGGGGCTCTCGCCCCACAGGATTTTAAGTCCTGTGCGTCTGCCTATTCCGCCACCCGGGCATGATGAGTCGTAAAAGGTTTACATTTTATCGCGTTTCTTTCCATCCGATAGTGAAAGATCATCCGTGTCGAAGATCGATTGTGACAGCGCCGGCGATCGACCGTCCAGAATGTGGCTGGGGAAAAGACCTTCGGGTGGAACGGGGAATGGATTCGACACCAAGGCATGCAAATACAGGGGCTGATGTCGGATCCATTCCCGCGCCTAACTCGAACTTCATCGATCAGTGGTGCTAAGCTGTTGAAAGTATCAAGAGCTTACCAGATCTTCATCTTCACAGACGCAGACATGACTAGTCCCGCTGGGGGAAAAGGTGAGTGGCGTCGAAAGTTTCATCGAATTCCTGCATATTCCTTCACTCGTTCTAACCGACGAGATGCACATCCGTTCTGTCAACGAGGCCTTTTGCAGTCAGTTCCAGCTTGCCAGAAACGACTGCCTGGGACAGCGATTTAACGACCTGGAAAATGGCCTATGGGATAGTCCCGAGCTCCACCACCTGCTCGAGGAGAGGTTAGAGGATGAGAACGCTGTGCATGATTGCGAGATCCGGCAGGCGATCGATCAAACCGGCGAGCGGATACTGTTGATCAGTGCTTGCCGGGTTGGCGACGGTCGTCACACTCTGATCATGGCCCAAGATATCACGCAGCAAAGACAGTACGAGGAGTTGCTCCGTGAGCGTGAGAGCCGCTATCGAAGCCTGTTTGAAACAATTGACGAGGGTTTCTGTGTGTTCGAAGTACTTTTCGAAGGTGAGAAGCCAATCGACTATCGGTTTCTAGAGACAAATCCCGGCTTTGACAAGTTAACCGGTCTGCATGGCGCCGTGGGTAAATGTATACGAGAGCTACGACCCCAGCATGAAGAACACTGGTTCCAAATTTATGGGCAGGTCGCCGTCACCGGAAAGCCCCTTCGTTTTACACAACAGGCGAAACACCTCGGAGGACGCTGGTACGACGTTTATGCGTTTCGTATCGGGCCCGCGGAACAAAGGCAGGTAGCCGTTCTCTTCGACGATATTACAGAGAAGAAAAAAGCCCAGGAGATCTTACGCGAGAGCGAGGAGCGCTTTCGTGCGGTGGCTGAACTGGTTCCGGATCTACTCTGGCGGAGCGATCCTGACGGGAAGAGCACATGGTACAACCAGCGATGGATGGAATATACAGGCCAGACGCGCGTTCAAGCAGCGGGATACGGGTGGATTGACGTGATTCACCCGGATGATCGCTCTCGTTCCCTGGACAATTACGAAAGGGCGGTTAGAACCGGACAGCCACTGCAGCAGGAACATCGAATTCGACGGCATGATGGCGTTTATCGCTGGTTCCTTGTGCGCGCAGAGCCCGTGCGAGATGTCGAAGGAAAAATTCTTCACTGGTTTGGAGCGGCAACCGATGTTCACGAACAGCGAGCTGCCGTTGAGTCACTCGAATGGAGAGTCGAGAAGCGCACAAGACAAGTCCGAAGGCTGGCATATCGGTTGACCATGGCTGAGCATAAAGAAAGACAACGGATCACCCGCGTCCTCCACGATAACCTTCAGCAACTCCTCTACGGAGTCGAGATGAGGCTGCGAATGGTCTCTCAGAGCTTACTGGCCACTCAGGACAAAATGAGTGGCTTGCTGGATGAAACAAATCGTTGGGTGCGGGAAGCGATCCTGACCACTCGCAATCTAACTACTGATCTTTGTCCCCCTGCTCTAGAAAAGGACGAACTGGGTGATGCCCTTCGTTGGCTGAAGCGGCAGATGAAAGAACTGCATGGTCTCGAGATTGATATCGATAAACAATCGTGTCTTTCGATACAAGACAACGAACTTCGAATTTTATTGTTTCATTCTGTGAGAGAATTGCTCTTTAATGTGGTCAAGCATGCCGGCGTGAACCGAGCAACTGTTCGTCTTGAGGAGGATGAAAAGTATTCAATAATTCATGTCATCGATGATGGGTGCGGCTTTAACGCAGCAGAGGTCACCGGCGGGGAAGAAGATGTGTCGGGATTCGGGCTGTTCAGTATCCGAGAGCGTCTCCGACTAATCGGTGGCTATGTCGAAATCCATTCCACGCCCGGATACGGCACTCATATCCAGATCCGTGCTCCGCGGGATAGGGCCGTTCAGGGAACTCGGTGAAATCAAGGAGAAAGCCAGAAATATGATCCGGATATTTGTTGTCGATGATCACCCTATTATCCGGAAAGCTCTCCGGTCACTACTGGAGAATGAATCCGATATTCACATTTGCGGCGAAGCTGCGACAGCACAGGAGGCACTCGAGAGCTTACCTCAAGCCAATCCCGATCTCGTATTGGTCGACATCTCACTTCCCGAACTGGGTGGCATTGAACTCGTACGTATCTTACGTATTCGCAACCCGGGGCTCCCAGCGGCTATCCTTTCCGGTCATCGGGACGGGTTTGTCAAGCAGGCACTAGACGCTGGAGCGAATGGATATATTCTAAAGGGAAATTCAGACGATCTTCCAGAAGCCATCAGGCAGATCGTCAAGGGTAAACAATACTTGAGTCCTGAGATCAGCGTCTGATCGGTCTCAGGAGATCTCGATGGGATAGACTCCTGCCGAGCGCGCATGATCTTGGGACAGGTCCTTTCTACCATCGCCAGGTTTAAAGCAGAACACCCTATCTCAGGCTCCTTTCTCTACAAGATCGTTAAGATCCACCTTTAAGGCCTTTATAGGGGATTTCAGATGCTTTCTTAGAAAAAGATGGAGATTAGAAATAGGACCAAAAAGACGAAGACCAAGAGTTTCGCTATAACCTGCAAAAGTTGAAGCGATTCCGCCGAATCCAAAGACTGCTGCAATAAGTGCGCCGATCAGAAACAGAAAAGCCCACGACAACATGGTGAACCTCCTTTTAAGGGAGATAAGCATGCTCTGTTCCGATTTCAGGTTGAATGCGGTAAAGCCGAGAAATTACATTGGTTACTGGGCGTGCTGTACCCCTGGCTTGTCTCTAGCCGGACGGCAAGCCACAGGAAAAAATTACCTACTTCCTACGGTTTGACGCAATCGAAAGCCGTTTCAGTAATGATCAACCGGGCTGCTGCTCTTTCTTCTGTATTTTTGCCCACGTGTCTCGCAGACCCACTGTTCGGTTCAACACCAGATGGTCGGTCGAGCTGTCTGGATCAACGCAGAAGTAACCCTGCCTCTCGAACTGAAAGCGATCTCCTTCCGAAAAGCCAGCGACTGATGGTTCTGCCTTTGCTCCCTGGAGAATCTCCAGTGAATTCGGGTTGAGATTGGAAATGAAGTCCTGATCCTCGCTTTCCACGTCGTCTGGATTCGGTTTCAGGAATAGCCGGTCATAGAGCCTTACTTCGACATCCAGCGCGTCCGCTGCCGACACCCAGTGGAGTGTGGCCTTCACCTTTCGGCCGTCGGGAGCATCTCCTCCGCGGGTTGCCGGGTCATAAGTGCAATGTAATTCGACAACCTCGCCGGTCTCGGGATCCTTTACGAGGTCTACGCACTTGATGAAATAGGCGTAACGAAGGCGAACTTCTCTCCCGGGAGCAAGTCGATAGAACTTAGGGTGAGGATCCTCCATGAAGTCGTCTTCTTCGATATAAAGAACACGAGAGAAGGGGACCTGCCGCGTTCCCTGTCCAGGGGCTTCGGGATTGTTAATTGCCTGCAGTTGTTCGGTCTGCCCTTCTGGATAATTGGTAATCACCACTTTGAGGGGACGCAAAACCCCCATCACTCGTGGAGCCCTCCGGTTGAGATCCTCCCGAAGACAGTATTCAAGGAGCTGATATTCGACAATGCTGTCCTTCTTAGAAACGCCGATCCGTTCACAGAATGTTCTTATGGCTTCAGGCGTAAAGCCTCGGCGTCTCAGTCCTGAAAGGGTCGGCATCCTGGGATCGTCCCATCCGTTGACGTGTTTCTCTGACACCAGGCGAGCCAGTTTGCGTTTGCTAAGGACGGTGTATGTCAAATTGAGGCGCGCAAACTCGATCTGTTGAGGATGGTAAATCTCGAGTTGGTCGAGAAACCAGTCGTACAGCGGCCGGTGGTCCTCAAACTCAAGTGTGCAAATGGAATGAGTTATCCTTTCAATTGAATCAGACTGACCGTGGGCCCAGTCGTAAGTGGGGTAAATACACCATTTGTTTCCCGTTCGGTGATGAGGTGCATGGATGATTCGGTACATGACGGGATCGCGCAAATTAAGGTTTCCCGAGGCCATATCTATCTTTGCCCTCAAGACGTGGGAACCTTCCGGGAATTTGCCTTCCTTCATTCCTTCCAAAAGTTCAAGGTTTTCCTCAACCGACCGATTTCGATAAGGGCTTTCTCTTCCCGGCTCAGTTAGAGTGCCACGGTATTCTCTGATCTCCTCAGCGCTGAGGCTGTCGACGTATGCTTTTCCCTTTTTGACCAGTTGGACGGCCCACTCGTAAAGCTGGTCGAAGTAGTCAGAAGCGTAAAATTCTCGATCCTCCCAGTCGAAGCCCAGCCAGCGAACGTCCTCGCGAATCGAATCGATGAATTCCTGCTCCTCCTTTAGCGGGTTGGTATCGTCGAATCGTAGATTACACAATCCGTCAAATTCCTTTGCCAGGCCGAAGTTCAGGCAGATCGATTTCGCGTGCCCAATGTGGAGATATCCATTGGGCTCCGGAGGAAAACGGGTATGGACTCGCCCCTCGTACTTGTTGTTACGCAAGTCTTCTCTGATTATTTCGCGGATGAAATCTTGCGACGTCGTGATGCTCGTCTCCGAACTCATACCTCTTTACCCTCTATCAGATTGATTACTACAGCAGCGGGTTAGTTTCACCGCATCCAGCATTCTACGTGTTTCGGCTTTGTTCTGCAGAAAAGGAGTAGTAAAGTTTTTCAGAACCTCACGGGAGGTCTGACAGGTGCCGCTTCCAGGAGCTCAGCACTTGCTCAAGCCAGTCCAAGTTATATTGAAGTAGATGTACAGGCGCACTCTCAGCAGGGCAAGAGAGCGAGATCACACAGAGTTCCAGTTAAGTCTCATCACGCCGATTGGGCGTTCTCCTAGGATTCTGCCGCAGAGACTATTCAGGGATCTATTGGAAGTGAGGGAGACAAAGGTGCAACCAGAGGCGACGATTGCATGCCAATCTTCACGGGAGGATGTCATTCTGATCCTTCTAGCACTGGAAGGACCTCTGGAGGTGCGCGGAAGTCGGGGAGAAAGAGTAGGACTCCAATCCGGCGACGTGGCAAAAGCGTTAGTCCACCCGGACGAGCCAGTCCACCTTCACAATCCGTCACCCAGCGAGCTCTCTCGGCTGCTTCAGATTTGGCTCAGGCAGAAAGACGTCGGAACCGAGGGGAGGGTTGTTAGCAAAGCTTTCGAAACAAAACAGACCCGAGGAACACTACTGCCCGTAGTTTCCGGCCAGATACATCCGGAGGCCCTGGTAGTCGATCAGGACGTGGCGATATACCTTTCACGGCTTTACCCTCCCGAGCAGTTAATCTTTGAAACCTTGCCCGAGAGATCCACCTTTCTTTTTTTGATCGATGGTCATCTCCGTGTAGGTGAAGAACGGATCCATAGCGGCGATGGGCTGGCTATCTGGCGAGAAAGCCTGGTCTCCATCACCGCTCAAGATCGCAGTCAGTTCGTTCTGATTGACCTGCCGCCCGGTTCCCAAGGGGAAGGGCAGAGTTTTAACTCAGTTCCTTAATCCGAATGTTTCGAAAGCGAACCTTGACGCCCTCCTCCCAATCGCCGGGATGTACCTGCAGTCCGATCGATCCTTCTCTAGGAACGCCTTTGCTGGTTTCCTCGGTATGCTGAAAATCAGTGACTAGTACGCCATTCAGCCA
>DATGOF010000577.1:0-2733 GCA_035306285.1 Acidobacteriota bacterium
GAGGATACCCGGTGCACGTCATCTCCAGGCCCCTTCCCGGAGACCGGCAGTTTGATGGCACCGTCCCTTACGCAGTCTGCCGCAGCGCCCACGGGGAAGAAAGCAGCTGGAGGCGCTGGAGATATCTCAGTTCCGAGATCGATCGGCTAGGCTCCGATATTATCTTCTCCAATGTGCTGGGGAGCGGATCGGTTCTCGGCCCACTGCTGGCTCGACGAAAGAACAAGCGCTTTCTTATTTCGGCCCATGGAATGGATCTGTCGCGGCGCGCGCCCGACGGAAAGCTTTTCTCGACTGGCCTGCGCAGCCTTCGCCAGTGGATTTCGTATCGCGGAGCCGATCGGATCCTCTGCCATTGCAGCCGCGTCCACGAGATTTTGACCACGAGGAAGGTTGATCCCGCCCGGCTCTGTCTGCTATTCCCTGGCGTCTCACGCGATTTCCTGGAAGCGACTCCTGGCGATCGACTGGAGATCCGCCGGCGCTGGGATCTGGAAGGGAAGCAGGTCGTCCTCACATTATGCCGGCTCGTCCAACGGAAAGGCATCCACCTGATGCTGGCGGCAATCGCCCGAATGGCACCTCGCCATCCAGAGCTGGTCTATCTAATTGCCGGTGATGGTCCCTACCGAAGCACTCTCGAGCAATTGACGCAACGTCTCGGCATCCAGTCACGGGTGATCTTTGCTGGTCCGGTTTCGCAAACGGAGAAGCTCGAGTGCTACGATGCAGCCGACCTGTTTGCAATGCCGAATATCGATCTGGAAGGGGACTGCGAGGGATTCGGACTGGTGTTTGTGGAAGCTGCCGCCAGAGGTTTGCCTGCCATTGGAGGAAGGGCCGGAGGGGTGCCGGATGCGATCGTAGACGGAGAAACGGGACTGCTCGTGGAGCCGGGAGACGTGGATGGTTTAACAACTGCTCTCGAGAGCCTGCTTTCTGACCCGGGCCGCCGGCGCGAAATGGGAATAGCCGCTCGACGCCGCGTATCCGAGCATTTTACCTGGGAGAAGACAGCCGACCAACTGATCCAGAAAGTCCTGGAAGCAGAATGACAAAAGAAAAGCCGCAGAGACACCGAGCATTCCCGGTGCCCCTGCGGCCCAGTATACTGAGGGCTTGAGATAAGTTAGCTCAACCGGCGGTGAACTCCAGCCAGTGACAGCAAACCAACACCCAGCAGCATTAAGCTACCCGGCTCAGGAACAGAGACCCGAATGACCATGTCATTGTAGTCCTTGTCACTCCGGCTCATGGGCAGGTCCTCTGCGCCGATAAAGAGTGAGCCGCTGCCGATCGACTGAGTCAAGAAAGCAAAGTGCTGGACTCCCTGATCAGTCGTATTCAGACTAGCCACCGTGTAGTAAGTGTTCCCGTCCGAGGTCAGATAGAACCCGAACGGATTGGTCGGGGTGAAGGTGGTTGTCGCTCCGCTCCCATCTGCCCCTGCGAATAGCGGGTGCAGAACGGGAGGCGTAGCGGCAGGCAGTTCAAACCAGCCGAAAATGTTGGAGTCGGCCAGACCGGCGATCTCGACCACGATTGTCGCCGTAATGGAACCACCACCTACTTCAAATGAGACATCACTATCAGCCGAACCGTCGGCGTTACCCCAGAAATAAGCAGTACCGGAAAGATATCCATTGCCAAAGAGATACTCCCCCAGATTCTGGTTACCTGCACCAGTATCATCGGAGTCGTTGTCAAAGTACGGATTTCCGTCGCGGTTGTAGTCGCTCGAGGTCGTCGATTGCCAGTCCCCCAGGCCGCCGCTGATGAAGTTGATCGGGTCGGCGAGGGCGGCTCCACCCGTGAACAACAGCACGAGTGCGGGCACGAGCAACAACTTCAATCCTTTCATTGCGAATTGTCTCCTTTCTTAACATTTTGCCCCTGTATCTTGAGACATTTCTAGAATATGCAATCGAGGTGCCAGAGTTGTCGTTGCTGCAGCGCTTGCCTCTTAACTATTTGTTATTTATATACTTAGGTAGTATGAACTGAAATAGAGCCGCTTCCCCATTTAGAGGATCTGTTAATTATTCCGACAGTGGGTAGGTTAACCAGAGGCACAGAGAACACAGAGGTTCTACTGAGTCGGGAGGACTACCCGAAACGTTGTTCCCTCTCCTGGCTGGGTCTCTACTTCGATCCGGCCACCATGCTCCTCGACAATCACTTTGCTATGAAACAAACCAATCCCCATCCCCTGCTTCTTAGTGGTCCGAAAAGGATGGAACAGCTGCTTCTCAACAAACTCGGGAGACATACCACAACCGGTATCCGCAACCTGAAGGATGATCCTGCCGTCACTGGCACCAGTTTGTACCCGGATCTTCCCCTCATCTCCGCTGGCTTCCACGGCGTTCAAGATTAAATTCACGATCACCTTCTGAATCTGCTCCGGGTCCAGGCGAACGGCGGGCATTTCCTCTAGATTCTCAACAAGCTCTCCCTTCCAGTTTCCCTTGAACTCCTCGACCACGCTCTTCACGATCTCGTTCAGATCTACCTCTCGCGGATGCAGTTCCACCTTTTGCTTCAGGAGCGTCAGACGCGTGCAGATCTCCTTGATCTTGTCGACACTGTGGGAGATGACACCCAGGGCCTCCTCGCGAAACTCGGGTTTGTCAAAATGAACGGGAAGATTCTGAACGGTCAGTGACAGGCGTGAGGCCAGGTTCTTGAGGTCGTGGATAAAAAAGGCGGACATATTCTGGAAGGCCTCCATCT
>DATGOF010000578.1:0-3269 GCA_035306285.1 Acidobacteriota bacterium
TGTTCCGGCTTCTGATTCAAGAAGACGACAATCGCATCGAGTTGGTTCCTTTGGCCGCCCCAGAGTTGCCAGAGTTGTTTCCAGGTGATCTGCTGAAAGCGCAAAAGCCGCGTCTTGTCGGGTTCGAAGGGAAGCCGGCTCACCTCCCGCTGGATGCGGTCCAGATTGTCCGATTCCAGTACCAGGACGTTGCCCGACAGCGAGAGCCGTTCGACTTCTTCCAAAAACGTTACAAAGCCTTGATCCGGTCGATCCAGGGGAACAAAACACGAGCCGAGTCGTTCCCCGGTTTTCAGGCGCCGCAATTCACCTTTGTAGCTGAGGCTGAAGGTTCGCTCCAGGGCACTTTTCGAGATCTTCGATTTTTGCCTGAAATACCCCCGATTCAGAAGTGGCAACACGATTCTGTCATATTGGTCTTCAACTTCCTGAATGGGATCGGTTTTGAAGTCAGAAAAATAAAGCTCGTCAAAGACCCTCTCTCTCGAAAGGAAAGCACGACTGCTGGGGTGATCCAGGACAAGGGCCTCAATCCTCCAACCGGGGTTCTTGCGGCGCAAGTTGCGTACTGAGTAAATCAATTGCCAAAGATGGCAGGTCTGAACAACCAGAATTCTCTCTGACATGATGACGATTTCCTATCCCAAACGTGCAGTCCGTGACAGCAGCTGCGGTGCATCAGTTCTTTCCGCAGTTGTGGCAATCGGAGCAGGGCAGTGGGTTTCATAAAGCGCCAGCAAACGTTCCCCCATTAACTCCCAGTCATAGTGTCTCTCAACCACCTGCCTGCCATTTCGTCCTAGGTGCTTGCAGAAATCTGGATTGTCCAATAGAGCGATAGTCCAGCGGGCAAAGAGTTCCGGCGAATCAGCAACAATGATGTTTTCACCATGGACAGCATGAATCCCCTGGCAAGCCAGGGAAGTAGCCACCATTGCCTTTCCCATTGACCAGCCTTCGAGCACCTTTCCTCGAATACCAACACCCGTTCTGAGAGGGACGACCACAACCTGGGCTCTCTGATAGTAGTCACGAATGTCCTCGACGAAACCAGTTACGAAAATCCCTGGACGCTGTCCCAGCCTTTTGATTTCGGGCGTGGGGCCCGAGCCTACGATATAAAGACGGCAATTGGGGTGAGCCTTTTGAATAGTGGGAAAGATCGCGTTGCAGAAAAACTTCATTGCGTCCACGTTCGGTGAGTGTCTGAAAGCCCCGACGAACACAATACTGCCTTCCTCAACCCCTTCCTCTTTGAAGTCGAAATAATGTGGATCCACGCCAGTATTGATCACTGCCAACTTTTCCGAAGGGAGGTAGTCCTCCAGATAGCCTTGATCGTTGTCGGTGACGCATATGACCGAGTCAACGGCTCGACACATTTCAAGTTCACGATAAAGGGTCTGCAGAGAGTTGTAATACTTTCTGGTCTTTCGAAGGAGACTTGGCTCTACACGAACCAGGCTCAGGTGGGCTGCGTAATTGACCTCGATCTCAGTCATTAGCTTCGGAGTCGTAGGGAAGAGGTCAGCATAAAGGGCCATTTGAGGCCACTCGAAATGCACGAGATCAAAATCCTCTTCAAGAACTACCTTCTCGAGCACGCTACGAAATGCTTCCGTATTGAATTCTTCAAACGGCTCGTAGGGATAGAAAGAGATCGGTTTGAACTCTCGCCTGAGGACCAGCTCGATGCGATGGCAGAAGGGTTCTAACTGATGGACGAATCCTCTGTCATTCTCATCCTCGATGAAAGAGACCAGTGTCACTCGGTGTTTGGCTGCCACCCTCTTGAGGAGTTGATAAACCCTTCCGCCGCCCCCGTGGGTTCCCAGATGGGGCAGGTATGCACTGACGACCAGGACTCTGAGACAGTCAGGAAGTGCGCTCTCCTTTGCTCTTTGCGGATAAAAGTGGTTCAAATAGTCAACTGGTTTGTCGATCCAGCCGAGGATTTCCTTATCGGAGTAGCGTCTCCTGGGCTCTCGAAATCTCTCTCGGAGCACCCGGCCGAGTTGCGAAAATGTCCCCAGGTACTGTCTACAGGTCACCAAACGTCCCAGGTTGAGAGGAAATAAAATGAGATGCGGTATTAGTGTTCGAAGCTGAAAATTCTTCCACAGGTACCACAATTTTCGATTCTCAAACATCGTGTTGAGCTGAGCTTCCGTAAAGCGGCGGGAGCTGCTGCTGCGATGCTTGTGTACAACGCGGCTTTCGGGCGCAAAAAGAATTCGCCAGCCACGTCGCCAGGCTCGATAGCTGAGATCGGTGTCCTCGAAGTAGGCGGGAGAGAAGAGCTCTGAGAAGCCCCCTAGTTCTAGAAACTTACGCCGATCGAAGGCGGACGCTCCTCCTCCTGCCCAGAGAACCGGGGCAAATCTGCGGGCACTATGCCAAGCCTGAGGGTTCTCATGAGACAGGTGGAGATAACCGTGACAAAACCAGCCCCGAGTCAGTCCGGTTTCCTCGCGAATCTTGCCTTCCGGAAAGTCAATTTGAGCCGCTACGGCAAAAATATCCGGTTCTCTTTCGAATGGTTCCAACAGGGAAGGCAGAAAATTAAGAGACACCACCATATCATTATTAAGAAGCACAATCAGATCGTTGCGGGCGTGGACCACACCCCGGTTGTTTCCTTCAGAAAATCCGTAATTGCGGTCGAGCTGAAGTACTTCTACCTGAGGGTATGTCTGATTGAGCCACTTTACGCTTCCATCTGTGCTCCCATTGTCAACCACCAGGAATTGGTGGTCGACACCTGTTCTCTCAATGGCCTTTAGAACTGCCGGGACACTTTCCTGGAGGAGCTGTTTACCATTCCAGTTCAGCATCACAATGGAACAGGGTGACTTTTGGAATGCCGATTGGTTCTTTGCTTCATCTACAGACTCAGACCGGAAAAGAAGGAAGGGAATGCGAATCAGATCCGCCAGCACGAAGATGGCCAACAGCAGGACTTGAAAGGGCAAAAAGATCAACCACAGAATGATCGATTTCATGGCTCTAGTTCCACTCCGAACACCATGACACCCAGGAGACGCTCATCGTCGGGCTCGCGGGATTTGAAAACCGTCGCAGAGTGGATCTCGACTTCAAAGATACGGTTGGCAGTGTCTGAAAAGGGCAAAAGGTATCTCAGGCGCAATAGCTCTTCCTCGCTTACAGGATGTTCACCAACCACGATCCCATCAACCACAAGCTTAAGTCGTGTGGCGACGGGAGCGTATCCTTTCACGACCAGGTACCGTATCGCCCCCTGAGATTGA
>DATGOF010000579.1:0-4909 GCA_035306285.1 Acidobacteriota bacterium
AATTCGGCGAGGGGATTGCCATTCTTGCCGGCAATGCGCTTCTGACACAGGCTTTTCAGCTGCTGGCCGAGATCCCCGGTGATGAATCTCTAGCTCCGACGAAGATAAGAACTATTCATCATATTTGCCGTGCTATCGGAAGTCGGAAGGGTGTTATTGCCGGCCAAGTTGTCGACTTGATCACCCAGGGGAAGCAATTCACGAGAAAGGAGCTAGAATATATCCATTCTGCTAAGACAGGGGCTCTCATCGAAGCTTCAGTCTATACCGCTGCCATTCTGGCGGGGGCGGACCGTGACACGCGACAGCGACTACGTAATTTCGGCTCCACCATCGGTCTTGCCTTTCAAATTGTGGACGATGTCTTGGACGTTACCGGTTCCCCTGAGGAGCTGGGTAAAGCTTCTGGCAAGGACACTGCCGGCCACAAGGCCACCTACCCTCGCCTCTATGGATTGGAGAGAAGCCGGGAGATTGCGAATGAACTGGTCGAGGCTGCTATCCAGGAGCTCAGTTTTTTGGGAGATAAATCGGAAAAGTTGAAGGAACTTGCCCAGTTTATTTCAATCCGTCGCTTTTGAGTTTCTTCGAACGGACGACAGAGAGGATCGGTGTCAAAGCAACGCTTAGACCAGCTACTTCTTGCCCGGGAACTGGCTTCCAACCAAAGAGAAGCGGCGGCCCTCATCATGCGTGGCCTCATTCAAGTAGACGGCCGAACGGTTACTAAAGCGGGGACATTAATACCCGAAACAAGCCACATCAAGGTCCGGGACTGGAAAGAGCGTTATGTTTCTCGCGGGGGTCACAAACTCGAAGGAGCACTAAAGATTCTGAGAGTCGATGTGAAGGACCGGGTGTGCGTCGATCTTGGGTCCTCTACTGGCGGATTTACCGACTGTCTACTCCAGCACGGGGCCCGCAAAGTGTATGCCTTCGACGTCGGCCGCGGACAGCTCGACTGGCGCTTGCGGAATGATTCTCGCGTTACACTCGACGAAGATGTCAATGTCCGCTATCTCCGTCGAGAGGACCTACCCGAACCAATCGACCTATTCACTGTCGACCTCTCTTTCATCTCGCTCACTCGCATCCTGAAAGCGCTTAAACTCTTCCCCCAAAGCCTCTTTCTATTGCTGGTTAAGCCTCAGTTCGAGGCAGAACGTCACGAGGTCGGGCCGGGAGGGCTCATACTCGAGACGGATTTACAGTGTCAGATCGTGGACCGATTCAAGAAGAAGGTCTTGGCAGAAGGATTTCACGTGCTAGGCGAATGCCCCTCTCCGGTGAAAGGTCAAAGGGGGAACCAAGAGTATTTCTTGTTGCTCGCTTTGAAGCGGGATGCGTTCAACAATTCGCCCAACACTCGGCCTGCCACCGGTAGGAGCTTGTAGCCCTGAGTGAACGGCCCCTGCTCACAGGGATTCTCCAGCCGAGGACCTTGAGCGGTATGGAAGCGACCTTCCGACAATCAGTGGACGGGGCTGCAAAGATCTCGCCTGCTCAGCGCCACGCGCCACTTAAGTTCCAGAGGCGCGACCACGCCCGCCACTTTGATGATGGACGAGTCGGAGGGAACCGCGGCGTGGATTTACGGCATTTCCGTCAGCGAGCAGTGGGCCCAGGTCCTCATCGACCTATTCCTTGGGCTTCTCAACCCCGGCTTACTCTGTAATCGGCTCGCGGTACTGGACGACAAACTCCCCAGAGGGTGGAATCATTTTGATGACATCAATCAGGATGCCGTTCGGGTCGGCCGTGATGAAGTGACGCTGCCCGAAATCCTCACTCCGCAGCTCAAGTATGAGCGGAAGCTTCTCGTGACCGATTAGCCGCCTGTACTCCGCGTCCACGTCGTCCACCTCAAAGTTGAGCAGGATTCCTTGTACCGGTGTCCGATACGCCGGGGGCACCGACTCGTGGGTGTAGTCCAAAAGCGCCAGTTCGTACGCGGGATTGAATCCGTGACGCAGACTGACATACCAGTTCGACTCAAACGTCACCTCGAACCCGAAATACCGGCAGTAGAACTCGCAACTTTCAGCCACCCTATTAGTCGCTATTACTGGATAACACGATCGAACTTGCATTTGCGTATTTCCTCCTTGGATGGCTAATATACATACAGTCTGTATGTGATGTATATTTACATACGGACTATATGTATGTCAACAGCGATTAGGAGGACCGATGCGTGTACCAAAGGAGAAAAGTGACGCGACGCGGGAACGGTTGATTACAGTGGCGCGAGAGCATTTTACACAGCAGGGCTATGCCGCAGCGGCCACTGAGGAGATCGTCCAGCAGGCCGGCGTAACGCGGGGTGCCCTGTACCATCATTTCGGGAGCAAACAGGGATTGTTTCGGGCGGTGCTGGAGGCAGTGCACTCGGAGGTCGGCCGCCGGGTCGTCGCTGCCGCCGAGGCCGCAGGCGATCCCTGGCAGGCACTGGTCACCGGTTCAGCAGCCTCCCTCGAAGTCGCTACAGCCCCCGACGTTCGGCGCATCATGCTATTAGACGGCCCCTCCGTCCTCGGCTGGAGTGCCTGGCGTGAGCTCGACGCCCGATATTCGATGAAAGAGCTCCGAGACCACCTGGAGACCCTCAAAGAGGCCGGGATCCTACGACCGGTTTCTACCGACGCCCTCACCTGCCTCCTCTCAGGAGCAATGAATGAGGTGGCGCTGTGGATTGCAGAGCAGCCTGACCCGACGCTGGCGTTAAGTGACACGATGGCGGTATTAAAGGTGATGATGGACGGATTACGCGTCCGCACCAACCGAAAGACCGGATCTTGAGCTGAAAGTTCGCTTGATGCTGGCGGATTCTGTCTTGCTGCCACAAACCGAGAGCAGCGGAAAGAAGGAATCGATGGGTCTCCAGAAAGTCCGGTTGCGAAGTAAACCAGGGTAGCATCGACCATGTACTTGCCGAGCGTTCAGGTGAGTCCAGCCTTGAAATGAAAAGCTCGGTCTATTCGTTGTCGAAATCCCAATAGCTTTGCGAACATGGTCGGTTACATCCTAAAAACTTCCGCAAAAATCTCGATGGCACGAAAGAAGTGCCCCAACCGGATGTTCTCGTTTGGACTGTGCTGATTATTGTCGGGATTAACTGTTGGCAACCCAATAACCGGAACTCCCAGCTGATCGTTGAAGACGTAAAGAGGCACACTGCCTCCCATGGTCGGCAGCTTCACGACGCGACTACCGGCCCTTTCAACAGCCCCGGCTAGTCTTCGAGCCAAAGGGAGCTCCATCGGCGTTCTCAGCGCCGGATAACCGTAATGCCTTACCACGCGTGCCACCTTCTCATGCCTCCGGCGCAGCTCTAAGGACGGCACCTCCGCCACGACGTGAAAGCCCTGGCGACGGATGTGCGCCACTACCCGTTCTTGCTGGCGGACAGGATCGATTTCAGGGACCAGGCGGAGATCAATTGACGCCGTCGCCTCTGCTGGAACGATGGTTCGTGACTGGTCGCCGACCCAGGCACTTTCCATTCCGTGCACATTCAAAGAAGGCAATGTCAGCAGTTCTGGTAAGCCACGGTTATTGCCTTCGGTCCAACCGAGTGCTAGATCCTGCTTAAGACTCGCCTCTATCGCGGGAGCCCCTTCCAGCGCCTTCCGCTCTTCCTCTGTCAGTGGTCGGACATCTTCATAGAATCCTTCAATCAGGACTCGGCCATCCCGATCTTTCATGGAAGCCAGCAACTGGCTCAACTGCATAGCGGGATTAGGCGCCCAATTTCCGTAATGCCCGCTGTGGAGATGGCGCACAGGGCCATAGACGGTCACCTCGAGTTTGGCGATTCCGCGCACACCAAAATACAGTGTGGGATCTCCAGTTTGATATACAGGTCCATCAGCGAATATAACCAGATCAGCCCCAAGGAGGTCGCGATACTTGCCGAGAAATTCTGCCAGATGGGGTGATCCGGCCTCTTCCTCTCCCTCGAAAAGGAATTTCAAATGGTAATCCGGTGAAATACCCGACTCCTGCATAGCATCCAGCGCCGCCAATAACGCAATGATCGGCGCCTTATCATCGGAGGCAGAGCGAGCGTAAATGCGCCAGTCGTCGTCGTAAGGCGTTTCCTCGTTGGGAAAGGGTATAATTGCCCCCCCTCGAGATAATGGACCGTCTCTGAGGACAGGTTCGAAAGGCTCGTGGCCAACCCACTGTGCAGGTTCGACCGGCTCTCCATCATAATGGCAGTAGAAAAGCAGAGTTTGGGAAGCTCCCGGAGCCGTTAGCTCTCCGTAAATCAGAGGTGCCGTCCCCTCTTCCAGGATCTGAGTTTGAATGCCTCTCCGCTCCATCAATCTCCTAAGGTGACGCGCATTTTTCTGCACATTCGGCAGATCAGACGAAACATTTGGAATTGACAGAAAAGCCGTCAATTCCGACACAATGGCGTGCTGGTTCGCTCGAACGTAAGCAGCGATGTCCGGAGCGGCACTCGTCTCGAGACGGGAGACTTCGAAAACCAGCAGGGAGCACAACACCAAGGATGCGGGGATGATCAATCTTCCTGTCATAAACGGCCCCTGTTTCGATTGCAATCGTGAAGAATGTGCTGCCGGCGACGGGCAGGCCGGCCGAATCCTTTATAACCCGAACCTGCTGAAATTCAAAAGCACCTGAATCGATTTAACTTTACGCTGAAAGTGAAGTTGACTAGCATACTCGAGAACAGTGCATCGGATGTGGGGGCTAATGAAGTTTCTCCTAAAACCTCGAATAAAGCTGTCTCGAGCAAGAATCGTATTTTTCGCAGGATATATTACGTTGCTAATATCAATCACAGGCCAGGCCGAGACACACCACTTCCGGCCTAGCCATTATCACAACACTTTCTCTTTCGCCCATAAACCGGTCCTCAGAATCAAGCCGAGAGACCGGG
>DATGOF010000580.1:0-4155 GCA_035306285.1 Acidobacteriota bacterium
GTTTAAAGCCGGCTTCGCCGAGAGGGACATCACACCCGAATTTGGAATGGAACAACCTGGAGGCTACGGAAAATCTTACCTGGATCGGTTCCATGATCCCTGTAAGGTTCGCGTAGCGGTATTTGACGATGGGAAGTCGACGGTTGCTCTGGTGGGTGTAGACGCGGGCTCGGTGGGGCGGCGGCTGATCGAGGCTGCCCGAAAGGAAATCGAGTCGTTTTGCGGGATTCCTGGAAATGCGGTCATGATCGGCGCCTCCCACTCTCATTCCTCAGGACCTGTCAACGGAATCTACCCCGGCGACTATGACCATGCTTCCGCATTTGTTCAGAAGCTGGCTTACGAACACACCACCTGTGCCGATCCGCGCTACGTTGAAATAGTCAAGGAGCAGATCGTGAAAGGGGTCGAACGGGCCTGGAGAGACCGCCAACCCGCCGCGTGCTCGGTGGGCAGTGGCAAAGAGGACAAGGTCGCGTACAACAGGCGCTTCCGGATGAAGAACGGACGCACTTATACACATCCGCGACAGGGAAATCCTGATATTGTCGAAGTGGCCGGACCGATCGATCCCGAGGTCGGTGTCGTAGGAGCCTGGGACGAGCAGGGCGAGCTTATCGGCTGCATCGTCAACTATGCCTGTCATGCGACGACCAATCCCGGAGGTATTTCGGCTAACTGGATCTATTACATGGAAAAGGTTATCCGAGGAATGACAGGCAGAGATATCCCTGTCGTGTTTCTCCAGGGAGCCAGTGGAGACGTAACTCAAGTCGACAATCTGAGCCCTTACCAGCGCCCCTCCGGGAAGCAGGAAGCTATCTTTGTCGGAGGCCGCGTCGGAGCGGAGGCAGTTCGGGTACTCCTTAAGAGTTACCCGGGAACGCTGACACCGATTAGTGCTACTTCAAAGACCTTTGACGTCAAGCGTCGCATCCCTTCGAGGGAACGTGTGAAACGCAGTTATGACATCGTTTCCAAGAATCCTGAAGAAGTTGGATTAACTGAATGGACGTTTGCAAAGGAAATCGTCCTCCTGGATGCACTGATTGAAAAACATCCAATCCAACAAGTGGAAGTCCAGGCGATACAACTAGGCCCCGCAGTGTTCATTTCGAACCCGGCCGAGCTCTTCTGTGAGTTCGGGCTCCAACTGAAGGAGCGTAGTCCCTTTCCATTCACCTATCCCGTGGAACTGGCCAATGGCAGTGTTGGCTACGTCCCCACCGAGGAAGCGTTGGGGCCTAACGGCGGTGGTTATGAAACCCGACTGACAAGATACAGCAATCTGGAAGTCACGGCCGGGCAACAAATGGTCGACGTCGGCATCGAACTCGCTCAAGCGATGAAGCCCGGAAGCCTGCCTGAGCCCTCACGTGCCGAGCCTTTCAAGCGTGAAGCAGGATCAATCGGCTCAGAGCCATGGGAATATGGCAATGTACCCCCAGAGACCGAGTAAGGCTTGGGCCATACGCTGATACCCATTTCAGTCAATTGATCGCGCGAGTGGCACCACCGAGTGCTGGTTCCGGGGTCGCAACCGGGCTCTCTTCTTTACGCGTAGCCCAAACCTGCTCCATTAATAAGAACAGGGTAGGGATCAGGAAGAGAGTGATAAAGGTGGCTGTGGTTAATCCCCCGATCAAAACCCGGGCCATCGGCGCCTGCAATTCGCCACCCTCGCCGAGTCCCAGCGCCATCGGCACGAGGCCGAGAACCGTCGTTAGTGTCGTCATTAAAATGGGACGCAAACGGCGACGCCCGCCTGCGACCAGCGCGTCAGTAACGGCCATTCCGTGGTCACGGATCAGTTGCAGTACATAGTCAACCAGAACGATGGCGTTGTTGACCACAATGCCGACCAGCATGATGACACCGATAAAAGCCTGCATCGTGAAGGTGGTATAGGTCAGAAAGAGCGCCAGGACGACTCCGATAAAGGCGAGCGGGATAGAGAACATAATCAAGAACGGGTACTTAAACGATTCAAACTGGGCCGCCATTACCAGGTATACGAGGACAACTGCCAGGGCGAATCCCATCTTGAGATAAAAGAAGGCTTCCTGTTGATCCTCCCATTCACCTGAGAACACGATGGCCATATCGTCAGGCACCGATATGGCGGGAAGCTTCTCTTGGAGATCTGCGACAATTGAGCCCATGTCACGTTCTCCCGTCAAATTGGCGTTGACACTGATGATCCGTTGCTGGTCTTTGCGTGAAATTGCGACCGGTCCTTCCCTCCGCTCGAAACGCACCAGCGAACTGAGTGGCACGACCTGACCTGATGCCGTTTGAACAGGTATCGACCTGACCTGATCGGCCGTCATTCGGTCCTCTTCCTTGAATCGGACCAGAATGTCGTATTCCTCGCCCCGCTCACGAAAGTAACCGGCTTGACTGCCTCCAAGACTGGCTCGGATCGTAGTGGCAATATCGCTCACCGAGAGACCCATCGAAGCAGCTTTTTCCCGATCGATGATGATACGGTTTTCGGCACGTCCGGAGCTGCGGCTGATCGATGCATCAGAGACCCCTTCTGTATTCTCCATGAGCCGTTTCAATTCAACGGCCACTGCGTAGGCTTGCTCTAGATCGTACCCACGAACGTCGAGTTGCAGGCGGTCACCATCACCCTGCGCGATCCGCATGATGAAGTTTCCTCCGCTGGCGCGAGTCCTATTGATGACTCCAACAAAGGAGTCCAATGGACGCCGCAGCTCCATCGCAATTTCCTGCGTTGAACGCTCGCGCTCAGAGAGTGGCACCAGGCTCAGACGCAAACTGGCAGTATTGGTATTGGCGGCTCGCCAACCTCCTGCATTCCCGACTTCCGTCAATAAGTTCTTGATCTCCGGCACTTCCCGCCGAACAATTTCTTCAGCACGGCGTGCGATCTCATCAGTCACCTCTAGACGGGTCCCTTCGGGCATTTCGAGGGATATTCGCACTTCTCCCTCATCGGTTTCCGGCTGTAACTCGAAACCAATGAACCGAACCAAATAGATACCACCAAGGAAAAGGAGTAGCGAAACGGAGACGACGACGAACTTGTGCCGCAACGACCATTGAATAGCCCTTGCGTAGCTTTCATCCAGTCGCTCCAACAATGAGGCCATTCCGTGAATGAGTGGATAAGACCAGCTGTTCGGATCGGGCTCTCGAACACGTATAAAACGGCTGGACATCAGGGGAACCAGTGTCAGGGAAACCAGGAGCGAACTGAAAAGCGAAAAAGAAACGACCCAGGCCAGCTGCTGAAAGATCACGCCCGACATACCCGACATGAAGATGACGGGAATGAAGACGACAACGGTGGTTAAAGTGGAGGCGGTGATTGCGAGAGCCACTTCCTGAGTTCCGATTCGCGCGGCATCAATCTTAGACTTTCCTTCCTGCCGGTGTCGAAAGATGCTTTCAAGCACGACGATAGCATTGTCAACGAGCATCCCCACCCCGAGTGCCAGACCTCCGAAAGTAACGGTATTGAGCGTGAATCCGTAGAAATACATCAAGCCGAAGGTGGCGACTACAGAGATTGGAATAGAAATGGCCACCACCAGCATACTCCGGACATTTCTCAAGAAAAGGAGGAGAATGAAAACGGCCAGGAAAGAACCGTACAGGGTCGCATCCCGTACATTCGCGATCGCTCGCTCAATGAACTTCGAAGAGTCATTGATCACTGTCACCCTGATATCGGGAAAGTCGCGGTTGATCCGTTCAATCTCACGCTCCACCTGCCGGGAGACTTCCACACTGTTGGCTCCCGACTGTTTGCGGATCGACATTCTCAATCCCGGAACCCCGTTCACCCGGACAAGATTGCGAACCTCTTGATGGCTGTCCTCGACCCTGGCAAGGTCTTCAACGAAAATGGCGCGGCCGTCGCGACGAGTCACCATCGTGCGGCGAATTTCATCCAGGGAGGCGTACTCCCCCTCCGTCCTGAGCAGCAGTTCGAAATTTCCTTCTATGACATTGCCTGCCGGCTCATTCAAATTCTCTCGCCGTAGAGCTGCTATGAGCTGTGCTGGACTGATACGGAGGGCGTTCATCTTCTCGGAATCCATCAGCACGTGGATTTCTCGATTCAAGCCGCCCCAGATATCCGCCTGTGCAACTCCCGGTATCCGTTCAAAACGATACTGCAGT
>DATGOF010000581.1:0-5658 GCA_035306285.1 Acidobacteriota bacterium
CACGCGGGCCTCTTCCATGAGTGCGATCATCCCGCTAACCGGATCGGCTGCTCCGAATACCCATGCGTCACGGTGATTTCCTCTAAGGACCCACTGATCCGGATTGGTCTTCCCCTCCAGGCGGGCTATGACGTTATAGGCTGGATGTAAATCCCAGTTGAATTTTAGCTTGAGCCGAACCCTGGCTGGCCCCGGTCCCAAATGGTAAGTGACCGGGAGAGCTCCACGCCAGGAGGGAGGAGCAATCGGCCCGCTAAGAGCCTTTAACAAGGGTAAAGCGTCATCATAGGAGATTGGCAGGACAGGAATCTTTGTCAGTGTGGGCGCTTCCTCGAGGGAGAGCCGTTTAGCATCTTTCGTAGCCGGCATGCCGGGTGTCAGAGGATCGCCCGGGAAAAGCGGCATATCAGCCACCGAACCTCGTTGCACTCCTCCCGCATTTCGAAAGGGGCCGATTGGATAAGTGTCGCCCTGAAAGTAACCGTCATCACGGGGATCCGAGTAGATGATGCACCCGATCGCCCCTTTTTCGGCTGCCACTTTTGGCTTGATGCCCCTCCATGAGCCACCATATCGGGCAATGACGATCTTCCCCCTAACATCGATGCCTCGTCTTTCCAGTTCTTCGTAGTCTGCCGGAATACCGTAGTTGACATACACCAGTTCACCGGTGACGTCACCATCTGCCGAATAAGCATTGTAGGGTGGGAGCCTTCCTTCGGTCAGTCCAGAAGTTGAATCGCCCTCGACGACTGGTTCTCGGAGGGTAGCGGAAAAGGTTTCCGGTTCAAGGAGTGTGAGCTGGCGTTCCTCGGGTGTTGGAAACAGAACGTAGAATGTTTCAATTGAGACATCGTACCCCCAGGACTCAAACAACTCGGCAACAAACTCCGCATTTTCTTTGTTGAATGGAGAACCGACGTGGTGTGGCTGCGCGGTCATCCGCTTCATCCATTCCTCGAGATGCGACTTGTTAAGCAGAGAATCGTAGAGATCCTCCCACTTCTTCTGCTGGGCCGCCGCCTCGTCTGAAAAACCCGTCATCTTCATTTCAGCCCACAGGGTCATCCCCGCCAGCCAAAACGTAGACAGCAATACGGCCATATTTCGCGATCGATTCATATGGACTCTCCTCAAAATCATCTCAAGTCAAAACCGTCAGTTTTTGGCAGAGCCTTCCAGCGCCTCGCCAGCTCCTTGTACAATGCCTTTACTGGAGTAGTCTGACAAGAGAATAAAACAAACCAGATGGCGAACTGGAGGGTAGATAAGGCTTTCGTATTCGTGAGGCTTTGAATACTGTCGACTAATGATGAAGAAGTCACTTGATGATATTTGTCTTGAGTTTTGATTAAGGAAGGAAGGCTGGTCGGAATCACAACCGAGCGATGCTAAACGGAATGCGCCGTGCACCTGTTGGCAGAAACTTGAGGGAGAAGAGTTCAGGGAAAGTGAATGGATGAAAGCCGCTGCGGTTAATTTGCGGGTTCGCTACGCTGAAACCGATCAAATGGGAGTCGCCTACCATTCAAACTATCTCGTATGGTTTGAAGTCGGACGAACGAATTTTTGCCGCTCCTGTGGATTCACTTATGCCGAGCTCGAAGAACAAGGCATTTACCTGCCCGTCGTCGAAGTTCATTGTCGCTATCGAAGACCCCTTCGATATGATCAGGAGTTCCGCGTTCTCACACATATTAGGGAATTGAGAAAGCGTTTCATATCGTTCGGATATGTCATCGAGACGGATGACGGCGATACGCCTGTCGCAGAAGGGGAAACCCGCCACGTCGTGACGGATCGGGAAGGTCGAACAACGGTTCTACCTTCTGAATATCGCGACAGAATGCTCAATCATATGTAAACACAATGCAGCTTTTGCCGCATACGCTTTGCCGGATGATATTCATAAAAAGAAGCGCGCCGATTGGACAGACTGAATGAATATCTCATCTTCCAGATTCCTAGCCAACTGGGCGGAGGTTGAACCCGAAATCTGGCAGCCTCGAAGGATGGAGCACACTGAAGATCCTGCGCTTCAGGTTGCACAGACGCTTTTTGACCAGCCACGCTGGCTTGATGCCCAGTTTCTCTACAACGCAGTGGGATCTCGATTGTTTGAGCAGATCTGCAGGCTGCCAGAGTACTACCTGACCCGCACCGAGGACGGCATTTTGGAGCGTCACGCGGCAGCGATCATTGAGGCGTCCGACAGCAATTGCCTCGTCGAGCTGGGTGCCGGCTATTCGATTAAGACAGCACATCTTTTGAGAGAGATCGAACGGCGTTTCGCCAGGGGTGAATTTGTTCCAATCGACGTCAGCCGAACCGCTCTGATGGGGTCCAGAGACCAGGTGACCCGCCAGTTCCGTCGAATCCGATTCAAAGGCCTGAATTCGAGCTACCAAAGGGGGATTCGGGTTGCAAATGATTCCAGGAATAAACTCGTGATTTTTCTCGGGAGCAGCATTGGGAACCTGATGCGCTCCGATCTGATCCGGTTTCTCCACGAGTTGAGCGGATCGATGAACGTTGGAGATTCGCTGCTTCTCGGAGTCGATCGCGTGAAGGATCGGTCGCTGATTGAGAAAGCTTATGATGACAGCCAGGGAGTTACAAAAGCCTTTATAATGAACAGCTTGTCCAGCTTGAACGAGCGCTTCGATACCGACTTCGATTCCAATAAGTTCGAGTATGCACCTCGATATAACGACAACTGGCAACAGATGGAGCTCTACTTGAGATGTCAGGAGGATCATGAGGTCACCTTTCCTCCACTTAAGATCTCAATGCACTGGAGGCGAGGAGAGGAATTGCTGGTGGAAGTCAGCCGAAAATTCCAGCCTGAACGTTTGAAGCGCCAGTTTGCCTGTTACGGCTTTGATTTCGTACATGAATTTACCGACGAGCGGGAATGGTTTTCGCTGCTTCTTTTTCGCAAGGCACGCAAGTTGGACTAGCAGCTTGCAGGCGGCGGGACTCGATCGTCCCTCGCTCTTTGAATCCAGATAGAGGAGTAAGTGATAGGACGAGCGCTGGAATGGTTGGCCTATGTTGGGGTCCGTGTTTTTGTGATCTTTGTTGCTTACCTTCCCCGGACCGCCGCCTATACCCTTTGTAAGACGCTGGCAGCCGGCTTTTACTATCTGGATTCACGACACCGGCATATCGGCATGGTGAACCTCCGAATTGCCTTCCCGGAACAAACCGAAGCATGGAGAAAGAGAACTTTAAAAGAAAGCTTCAAGCTACTTGGAGTTCATGCTGTCGAAATCTGCAAATTCAGCCGGATAACTCCAGAAGGGCTGGCTCGACGCATCCAGTACGAATCGGAGGCCGACCGGCGGCATTATCTCACCGCACGCGCCTCGGGTAGGGGAGTGCTGTTCATCACTGCGCACATTAGTGCATGGGAACTCCTTCCTGCAGCCCACGCCGTGATGACCAGGCCGTTGCACGTAGTTGTGCGGCCTTTGAACAACCCGTACTTGAACCGCTGGGTGACGGAGTTACGCACCCGCTTCGGAAATCATGTTGTCTCAAAAAAGAATGCTCTCCGTAGACTGATGAGACTGCTGGCGAATGGAGAGGATGTCGGTCTACTAATCGACCAGAATGTCCAGGAAAAGGATGGGGTTTATACGACGATGTTCGGACATTCTGCCTGTGCTGCTTCAGGACCCGCCGCACTGGCTTTAAAGACAGGCTCGCCTGTCATTGCAGGTTTCTTGCTACCTGCTGAGAAGCCGGGTCACTTTCGCATTCGTTTCTATCCTCCACTCGATCTCATTCAAACCGGCGACTACGAGAGGGACGTGGTCGCCAACACTGGCTTGTTCATGAGCTACATTGAAAAAGTTGTTCGTGAGCATCCCGCTTGCTGGCTCTGGGGCCATCGTCGATTTCAAACACAACCCGATGGCAGGCATCCTTACGTCTTTACGTCGAGAGCGAGGAGAGCTGATATTGTCGGTGAAACATCCGATTCGGATTGCTAGTCACACGTTGTTATTCTTTATAGAATAGGAGACTTTAACTAGTAGGTAAGTGCATGCGGTCTTACCGGACCATGGTGATTAACGAAGGAAGGATTGAAGGATGGGAAAAAAGGTAGCGATTAACGGTTTTGGTCGAATCGGTAGGAACGTGCTTCGCGCAGCGCTCGAGTCGGATTCCGATCTCGAATTTGTTGCAATTAACGATATCACCGATCCTCAGACTCTGGCTCATCTTCTGAAGTATGACTCACTGTACGGGACGCTGGCGGACGATGTAACCTTCGACGAAGAGTCTATCTCGATCGCAGGAGAGAAGATACGCGTCTTTTCCGAGCGCGACCCGGGTCAGATCCCCTGGGGTAGCACCGAGGCCGAGATCGTCATCGAGTCAACAGGGCTGTTTAGAAAACGAGAGGATGCTGCCAAGCACCTCAGAGACTCGGTGAAGAAGGTTATCATCTCAGCACCCGGAAAGAACCCCGACATTACGATTTGCCTGGGTGTGAACGAATCGTCGTACGATTCCTCCAGCCACTCGATCATTTCGAACGCTAGCTGTACAACGAATTGTCTGGCCCCTGTAGCGAAAGTGCTAAACGATGAATTTGGCATCGAAAAGGGGCTAATGACGACAATCCACAGTTACACAAATGATCAGAGGATTCTGGATTTGCCACACAAGGACCTCCGCAGGGCGCGGGCGGCAGCCTTGTCGATGATTCCCACCAGCACTGGAGCTGCGATTGCAGTGACTCTGGTTCTGCCTGAACTGGAAGGTAAGCTTGATGGTATAGCCATCCGAGTCCCCACACCAACGGTATCGTTGGTTGACCTCACGGCGACTCTGTCTAAATCCGTCACCGCAGAAGCCGTTAACAGCGCCTTTGAGGCGGCTGCCAACGGGCCCTTGAAGGGGATACTCGCCGTCTCTCGAGATGAACTTGTCTCGGTCGACTTCGTCAAGAATTCGAACTCGTCAATTGTCGATGCGCCATTTACACGCACCCTCTCCGATACTATGGTTAAGGTTCTCGCCTGGTACGACAATGAGTGGGGATACTCGACACGGGTTGTCGATCTGGCTGCCTATGTCGCGGAGAGGCTGTAAAAACCGATGGCTTCCAGAAAACTCTCGATCAGGGACCTGGATCTGGATGGCAAGCGCCTGTTCATGCGCGTCGACTTTAACGTGCCCATCGAAGAGGGGTACGTCACAGACGACACCAGGATTCGAGCGGCTCTACCGTCCATTCAACTGGCACTTGAAAAGAATGCGCGAGTTATCCTTGCTTCCCATCTAGGAAGACCAAAGGGACAGAGAAAGCCCGAATTTTCCTTGCGACCTGTCGCCGGTCACCTCAATTCTCTACTGGAAAGCGAGGTTGACTTCGCAGCAGATTGTATCGGTGAGGAGGCGGAACGAGCGGTAAAGCGGCTCCTCCCCGGAAAAGTCGTCCTGCTCGAGAATGTCAGATTCCATGAGGGCGAGACCAAAAACGACGCGAGCTTTGCGGCACAGCTCGCTTCTCTTGCCGATGAGTTCGTGAACGATGCTTTCGGCAGCTCTCACCGAGCACATGCCTCGACTGTAGGCGTTCCCAAGGCTATAGGTCGGGGTGCAGCGGGCCTTCTTGTCGAGAAGGAACTGGAAGCCCTTTCC
>DATGOF010000582.1:0-5770 GCA_035306285.1 Acidobacteriota bacterium
CCGAATCGGCCTATCATGGGTCTTCTTTACTCTCCGATCTTCCTGCCACATCTTAACTCGATCCAGAGACCAATGGTTCCGAGTGTGGCGAACATTGAAGGAGGGCGTCGGAGGCCAGCGGCCGAACTGGAAGTCCGGAGCCTGGAGAAAATAGGGGTTCGTGGGCAATGGTTGCCGTCCACTGATCCTTGTAGGTACAGCCCAACTCCGCTTCTCTTGCGTAAGGAATGAAATTGTTCTGGCCCAAGCAGAACTGAATGTTGTGTTGGAGGCCATGCTCCTGGGGCGGCGCCTTTCGGCTGGCCCCAGGCCATGGATTATCTACCGCTTTCGCGTCGGAGACGACATCCTGAAGGGATTATCTTTTTCCGGGTGGGATTGCGGTTTTCACCGTATGAATCTCACCAGGGCGTCGGATGTTGCCGCTCTCCACTTCGAAGATATAGGCGTGGATCGGAATATCGGACGGGATCAACGGATGATTTCTCAAGGCTTCCACCTGCGCCCGCGCCGTCTCGTCGATATTTTCCTGCATCTTCCACCACTTGTGAACGTCAGCACCGGAAAGGCGGAAGTTCTCCAGTGCAGGATCCAGAGCGATCTCTGAGAGCGTAACTCCCGTCTTTTCCTCTATCGCTTTGGATATGGCGTCCCCAGAGGCTGAGAGCATTCCGCACTCGGTGTGATTGAGAATGATGATCTCTCGTGTCTGGAAGAAGTGGATCGTGAGTGCGGCACTGCGAATCACGTCGTCGGTAACCAGGCCGCCTGCATTTCGGAAGATGTGGGCATCTCCCAGCTCCAGATCGAGAGCCTCCTCGACCGGGATTCTCTCATCCATGCACGTCAGCACGAATAACTGCTTATCGTTCGGAATTCCCTTCTGACGGCGGTAAATCCAGTCTTCCTCCTTGGAGAGGAAACTTTCCAGTGTCTCGTGATGAGCCATTTTTTGTCCCCCTTTATTTTTTCTACTGTTCCGATCAGAAAAGTATATCAGACACCCTCATCGAAATCTCTATAGGTGAAAATTGTCAACTCCGCTATATTGGAATGACATAGCTTTTTTGGAGCGACCTCATGAGGGCGATAACCTTTGCGGCCATCTTTGTATTTCCTCTCTTACTGCGCGCGCCTGTTCTCAGCGCTCAGCAAGAAACTACGATTTTCCTATCCGGCCAGCTGGTCAGAGAGAATGACAGACCGGTTCCTCGCGACCTGCGAGTCGAACTGAGCTGCAACGGTCGAGTCGTTCGACAGGTTCGCCCAAGCAGCGACGGCTCTTTTTCTTTTGAGCTGGGAAGCCGTTCCTTCGGCCAATTGACGAGCGACAGCCGCCTGTCGCCTTCGGTCGGTGGCCTCAACTCAAGCTCTACCCGCAGTGTCGGTAACCAGAACGGCTTCGGCACTACACTGACAGGACGGATAGACCTCAGCCAGTGCAAGATCTCACTGGCACCAACGGCCGGCTGGACGGGGACTGAGGTTAATCTAGGAATCCGTAACCACCTCGATCCACCCGACATAGGAGAAATCTTCATTCGACGCACCCAGGAGCAGACGGGCGCGGCCGTCATCGACGCTGAATTGTTGGCGGCTCCTCCCGAAGCTGTCGAGTCGTTCCAGAAGGCCCGCTCCGAACTGACACGCGATAAACCTGACCTTCGTCGCGCATCCTCTGAGCTTAAAGATGCGCTTAAAATCTATCCGACTTTCGGAGCAGCGTGGAGTCTGCTGGGCGAAGTGCAGATGACTCTGGAGAACAGCGATGAAGCGCGCAAAGCTTTTGAGAAGGCGCTTGAGATTAGTCCTGACAGCTTTACTCCCCACTTCCAGATGGCTCGGATAGAGATTGAGAACGGACAGTGGGAGAAGGCTCGGGTGCACACGACAGCGGCCCTTGAACAAGACCCTCGCCATCCCGGCGCTCTCTTTTTCGATGGACTTGCGAACTACTATCTCGGCGACTTCAGCAACGCTCAGAAGTCGCTCGAACAACTCGAAACGTTGGGGCATGCCCCCAGGTATTCTGCCAGTCTTCTTCATCTCGGATTGATTTATGGAAGAATGGGAAATGTAGAGTTGGCGTCGGAGAAATTGCAAGATTATTTAGAGGTAACGCCAGAGGAACAAATTCCTGCCGAGCGACGGCAAAAGATAGAAGAACAACTTCTTGTCTGGAAAGCTCAACGAGATGGAAAGTAATCACTTCACCTTTTACAAGGATCTACCCGGGGTCAGTTTTCAGCAGGCTATAGAACGCGTAAAGAGCGCCCTGGAAAAGGAAGGCTTCGGCGTTCTAACCGAGATTGATGTACAGGCCACCCTGAAAAAGAAGCTGGGTATCGACTTCAAGACCTACGTCATTCTTGGTGCCTGCAATCCTCAACTCGCCCACAAGGTGCTCTCGACGAATGATGGCGTGGGATTATTGCTTCCCTGTAACGTCGTCGTAGCGGAAAAGCCCGGAGGGTCTGAGGTCGGCATTTTGCGTCCTGACGCGATGTTTCAGTTGGTCGACGACCCGCAGGTCCGTCCCATTGCCGAAGAGGCTCAAGAGCGACTGCAGAGAGTGCATCAGGCTCTATCTGATTGAATGCCTGAATCTAACGGCTTTCCACCCGCCTCGCGCAGGGCCGCAGCACCAAGCCACGCGCTTACGGAAGGTAAGTGTGGCCCATCAAGTAGCGGTCGCATTCCCGGGCGGCACCGCGCCCCTCACGGATTGCCCAAACCACTAGACTCTGGCCCCGTCTGGCATCTCCGGCGGCGAACACACCGGAAAGACTGGTGCGGTATTTCTCGAAATCGGCTCTCACGTTTGATCGGGCGTCGCGCTCTAACTTCAGCTTCTCAATCAATTGATCTTCGGGCCCCAGAAATCCGAGCGCCAGAAGCACTAATTGAGCCGGATAGAACTTCTCGGTACCGGGAATCGCTTCGGGGGTCATCCGCCCATCGGTTCCTTTAACCCATTGGATCCGTATAGTTTCAAGCCCCTTTACGTGACCCCATTCATCCCCCACGAAACGCTTGGTCATGATGGAGTATTCACGAGGGTCCCTTCCGAATCGGGCGGCAGCCTCTTCCTGGCCATAATCAATTCGAAAAATTCGAGGCCATTCCGGCCACGGATTACCGGGTGCCCGCTGATCTGGTGGCCGATCCAGAATTTCGAACTGAAGAAGGCTCTTGCATTGATGACGGATCGCAGTGGCCACACAATCGGTACCGGTATCCCCACCACCGATCACGATGACATCTTTATCCCTGGCCGAAATGTACTGCCCATCCTGCAATCCGCTGTCGAGGAGACTCTTGGTGTTGTAATGGAGAAACTCCATCGCAAAATGAACACCTTTGAGGTCGCGACCTTCAATGGGGAGGTCACGAGGTTTGGTTGCGCCAGTGCACAATACGGTCGCATCAAAATCAGTCAACAGGCGGTCAGCAGGATAATTCACGCCCACTTCAGTATTAGTGATAAATTGAACTCCCTCTTCCTCCATCAACCGGACTCGGCGTTCGACCAGACTCTTGTCCAGCTTCATATTGGGAATCCCATAAACGAGGAGTCCACCAATTCGATCGTGGCGTTCGAACACCGTGACGCCGTGTCCTGCTCGAGACAGCTGAGCCGCACACGCGAGGCCGGCAGGCCCGGAACCGACGACTGCTACCTTCTTACCTGTATAGCGAGCGGGCTTCTGGGGAGTGACCCATCCCTCTCGGAAACCGCGATCGATGATCTCACACTCGATCGACTTGATCGTTACCGGGTCATCGTTTATTCCCAGCACACAGGAACCTTCACAGGGAGCCGGACAGACTCTTCCAGTAAACTCGGGAAAATTGTTGGTTTTCAAAAGGCGATAAAGCGCCTCCTTCCAATCACCCCGATAGACTAGGTCATTCCATTCAGGAATGAGGTTATTGACCGGGCAACCGGAGGCGGCTCCCTGCAAGTCCACTCCGACGTGACAGAATGGAATTCCACAGTCCATGCACCGGGCAGCCTGTTGCTTGAGCAGATCGTCACCTGGATGACCGTGGAACTCCTTCCAGTCGAGAATCCTCAAGAGGACCTCACGGTTCTCCGCTTGCACCCGTTCATATTCCAAAAAGCCGGTCGGCTTTCCCATTTATCTACCTCCTGAAATCGGGGTCACTCGGTCCAAATAGAGCCGGATCGCGACCCCCTGATGATTGAGGGCAATCCATATTTTGAGGCGAGTGAACCGACTAGTTGCCACTGACTCGAGCCACGTCCCTGGCGTTTTCCTCAAAGGCTGCCATTGCAGCCTCCTCTGCTGTTAAACCAGCCTGGAGATTGGCTTTCTGAGCTTCCAGTACCCGGCGATAGTCGTTGGGATACACCTTGACGAAGCGCGGGATTTGCTCGTCCCATCGAGCAAGAATCTGCCAGGCCAGCTGGCTACGGGTCAGTTCAGCATGGCGCCGAATCATTTCTTTGACAGCGACGATCTCTTCCGGATCTTCCAGGGAAAACAGCTGGACCATTTCGGGATTGCACATTTCCGGAAGTCGCTCGTCGGGATCCAGCACATAGGCGATCCCACCCGACATTCCGGCGGCGAAATTCTTGCCGACGCGACCCAGTATCACGACCCTGCCCCCTGTCATGTACTCGCAACCATGATCTCCAACGCCTTCAACGACCGCATGCACTCCACTGTTGCGAACACAAAAGCGCTCCCCCGCTATGCCGCGAATGTAGGCCTCTCCCGAGGTTGCTCCATAAAAAGCGACGTTTCCAATAATTACATTCGCCGCAGGATCGAAGGTCGCTGCTTTGGGGGGATAGACGACTATTTTCCCACCCGAGAGTCCCTTACCGAGATAGTCGTTAGAATCCCCTTCCAGGGTAAGGGTAATCCCTCGAGGCACGAATGCACCAAAGCTCTGTCCGGCCGAGCCTTCGAAATGGAGGGAAATGGTGCCGTCTGCCAGACCGTCGGCACCAAATCGACGCGTGATCTCACTTCCTAGAATCGTCCCAACTGCCCGGTTAGTATTGCGAATCGGGAGTCTGGCCGAGACCGCATTGCCGTTCTCGATGGCACGCTTACACACTTCTAAGAGCGTGGTCTGATCAAAGGATTGCTCAAGTCCATGGTCCTGTGAAATCTGACAATATCGTCCTACGTAACTCGGGACCTTCGGTTGATGGAAGATCTTCGAGAAATCCAGACCACGTGCTTTCCAGTGATCCACTGCAGGACGAGCCTTCAACCGATCTGTCTGTCCCACCATTTCATCCATTGTTCGAAAGCCAAGCTGCGACATCAGTTGTCGAACTTCCTGGGCAATCATGTACATGAAGTTGACCACGTGATCGGGACTACCCATGAATTTCTTTCTGAGCTCGGGATTCTGGGTGGCGATTCCTACCGGACAAGTATTCAGGTGACACACCCGCATCATTACACATCCCAACACCACGAGAGGTGCGGTTGCAAAGCCGAACTCCTCCGCACCCAGGAGTGCTCCGATGACGACGTCACGACCGGTTTTTAGCTGCCCGTCCACTTCCAGGCGTACACGGCTTCTGAGATCATTCATCAGCAGGGTCTGATGGGTCTCTGCCAACCCGAGTTCCCAGGGAATCCCGGCATGTTTGATGCTGGTCAGCGGGGAGGCCCCGGTACCGCCGTCGTATCCACTGATCAGGATCACGTCGGCGTGAGCCTTTGCAACACCTGCGGCGATAGTCCCTACCCCAACTTCAGCCACCAGCTTCACACTGATT
>DATGOF010000583.1:0-3841 GCA_035306285.1 Acidobacteriota bacterium
GTCCGCCTGCTGAACCAGCAGATACGTATAGATGTTCTCAACGGTCTGAAGGGTCTTATATTTCTCGCCGTCAGGAATAAGGAAGTACGTGACTTCGAAGGGAGCAGCCTCGAACTGCCGTATCCAATCTTTTCCATACAGTTCAAAGACGGTAGGATTGGAAATTAGAAACAGGCGACTGCCGACCTTATGCTGCTGGAAAAGTGTTCTGCTCTTACCCAGGATATCGCCGCCAATCACGATATCGTAGCTGCGTGCACCAAGATTTACCCGCACAACCTTCATGAACTGTTCCCCCCTGTCGGCATCCTTGATTCTCTACTGGTGTGCTTGATCAGGCGAGGACTCCTTCAAGGGGGCTGCTGGCCGAAGCATAGAGCTTCCGGGGAATCCTGCCCGCCAGGTAAGCGAGGCGACCCGCTTCGACCGCCAGTTTCATTGCGCGTGCCATCTTTATCGGATCAGTCGCTCCCGCGATGCCCGTATTCATCAGGACCCCATCAACACCCAGTTCCATTGCGATGGCAGCATCCGAAGCCGTCCCCACGCCGGCATCGACAATAATGGGAACCCGGACAGTCTCACGAATAATCCTGATGTTGTTCATGTTTTGAATCCCGAGTCCCGACCCGATGGGAGCGCCTAGAGGCATTACAGCAGCGGCCCCAACATCTTCGAGTTTCTTACATACAACCGGGTCATCATTCGTATAAGGAAGGACTATAAACCCTTCCTTGACAAGCACTTTAGTGGCTTTGAGCAACTCTTCATTGTCGGGAAACAGGGTCTTCTCGTCGCCGATCACCTCCAACTTGATCAACTCTGAAAGGCCGGCTTCACGGGCGAGGCGTGCATAACGAATTGCCTCTTCCGCAGTGTAACAGCCGGCTGTGTTCGGCAGAATCGTGGTGCGATCCTGGTCGATATAACTCAAAAAGGACTCCTGGCTCTTATCACTTAGATCGACGCGACGAACCGCGACGGTGACCATTTCCGCTCCGCTACTCTCGATTGCTTCCCTCATCAGCGCCAGGCTTGCGTACTTACCGGTTCCAACAATTAAACGAGATCGGAACTTGCGGCTCCCGATTACCAGTTCATCTGACATTGTCTATCTCCTCCGCCCACGAAGTGGACGATCTCAACGCTATCCCCGGGTTCAAGAGAATAGGTCGGCCAATCATCGCGGCGAATTATTTGGCGGTTTACCTCAACAGCGACTTGCCCCTCTTTCAGACCTAAGTCCTTTAAGAGGGACTTAATGGAGCTTCCTGTGGAGATCTGCTCCCGCTTGCCGTTTAAAAGTATCTCAATTTTCTCAGACATCGTCCAAATCACTTTGTAGCTCAAATCCTTACTGAGTGGAAGGCTTCCCGGAACAAACGCAAACTGATGAGGAGCGTGCAAAGTCCACTTTCACTTTAAAGTAAAGAAGTTTGTTCTTGCGGTCGGTGGCCCTTGCCGTTTCGGTAGTGCCACGGCCTTAATTGTGATTCCCGGACAGCAATTGTGATTCCCGGACAGCCGGCGGAGCGGCTGATGAGGCCACCGCCCGGGGGACTCCCCCTCAGCCTGGCCCGCCGCCCACTCACGCTTGCCACGGCCGACCATCTGATCTCGCTGCTAAAGATCCTTATTTGCAACTAGTTACGTACTCATGTCATGAGGTGACGCTGGGCCAAGTCCGGTTGACAACCTTCGGGGTCTAAACTAAGATTCTATCTTTCCTGCGAAGGGGCGGGATAAGAGCAATTTTTGCGCGGACAAATAAGTGGAAAAATTAATTTTCTATCTCTTTGCCACAGTTTCTGTCATCGCAGCGTTACTTGTCGTTTTACAACGGCGAGCTCTCTACAACGTGCTTGCCCTGGTGGTCTGCTTTGGTTCGATGGCCGTGCTTTTCTATCAGCTTGGAGCCTATTTTATTGCCGCCATCCAGGTGATCGTCTACGCGGGCGCCATTATGGTGCTATTCCTCTTCGTGGTCATGTTAATTGACCCCGAGTCAGAGATCTTTGGCATTGACCGCTTGAAGAAGATTCCGCTCGTGTCCGTTCCTATCGCGGTCGTCTTCTTGCTTGTTCTACTATGGGCAGTACCGATTCTGGTCTCATATCCGGCACAACCAGCTGATTTGACTCTAGGACCAATAGGCGATGTCAGTGCTATTGCACGCGTCCTTTTTACGGACTACCTTTTGCCTTTCGAGGTGACATCGGTCTTGATCCTGGTAGCCGTGCTCGGAGCCATGGTCTTAGCTAAACGTAGCAACTAATAGAACACTATGGTACCTACCACCCATTATTTGATCCTGGGGGCCATTCTTTTTGCGATTGGCGCCCTGGGAGTGATCATCAGGCGAAACGTCATCACGATGTTCATGTGCATAGAGTTGATGCTGAATGCAGTGAACCTGACCCTACTGGCTTTCGCCCGAATGCAGGCGCAAGTTGATGCGCAGATTTTCGTGTTTTTCGTGATGACAGTAGCCGCAGCCGAAGCGGCCGTGGGGCTGGCTTTGATCGTCCAGCTATCGAAGAAAACAGAATCAGTCGACGTGGATCTGGCTGACACGATGAAGTGGTAGCTTATGCTGGATTACTATCCAATTCTGCTTATATTCCCGTTGATCGGAGCGGCCATTTGCGGGCTCGTCGGCCGACGATTGTCCCATGGCCTAATCGCGGCGATCGGGTGTGGTTCCGTTTTCTTGAGTTTTCTGGTAACCCTCCTTGCCTTTGTCGAGCTTTTGGGCCTACCTCCTGAGAGCCGGCTGATTCAAACGCACCTGTTCACCTGGATCGAATCAGGAGATTTCGTCTCTAACGCAGCCTTCCTCCTCGACCCTCTCTCCGCAGTTATGATGCTGGTGGTTACCGGCGTGGGCTTTCTAATCCACGTGTACTCGGTAGAGTACATGCGAGGGGAATCAGGATTCTATCGCTACTTCGCTTACATCAATCTGTTCATCTTTATGATGAGCGTCCTGGTTCTGGCGGACAATTATCTGTTGATGTTCGTCGGCTGGGAAGGAGTCGGTCTTTGTTCCTATCTGCTCATCGGTTATTACTTCGATACACGGGAAGCAGGAGATGCAGCCAAGAAGGCTTTCGTGGTGAACCGGATTGGCGATGTCGGTTTCATTCTCGGCGTCCTTCTGATCTTCCGCACCTTCGGCAGTGTCGACTATCTCGTCGTCTTCGAAGAAGTGGTGAGCCGCTTTCCAGTTGCTGAAACAGGCCTTGGCGTTCTGGGGGCGATTACTCTGCTTCTGTTCGTGGGGGCGACAGGAAAAAGTGCCCAGATTCCTCTTTATATCTGGCTCCCCGACGCAATGGCCGGCCCCACCCCGGTTAGTGCCCTGATCCATGCCGCGACCATGGTCACGGCAGGAGTTTACATGATCGCACGCTCCTCTGCCCTTTACAGCCGTGCCCCGGAGACGATGACGGTGGTTGCGGTCATCGGGCTCTTGACGGCCCTACTCGCTGCACTCATCGCAGTCGCCCAAAGAGACATTAAAAAAGTACTGGCTTACTCGACGGTCAGTCAGCTGGGCTATATGTTCTTGGCGGTGGGCGTGGGAGCTTTCGGAGCGGGCATCTTTCACCTCTATACGCACGCTTTCTTCAAAGCACTGCTTTTTCTTGGGTCAGGTAGCGTTATCCTGGCCATGCATCACGAACAAGACATGCTGCGTATGGGAGGGTTAAAAAAATACCTTCCGGTCACCTGGGCAACAATGGGGATCGCAACCCTGGCTATCGCGGGGATTCCGCCCCTGGCCGGCTTTTTCTCAAAAGATGGGATCCTCTGGAACGCGCTCTCGAGTCCTCATGGA
>DATGOF010000584.1:0-9116 GCA_035306285.1 Acidobacteriota bacterium
GTGGACCCTTCACTCTGCCTGGCTCGGGTGAACTCATTGCGTGGTCGCGTATTCTTTTTGACCGTGAAGTATTGATCGCCCTCAATACCCATGAGGAGCCGAGATCACGGTCGACTCTTCTCTTCATCCCGGCGGATCAATGCTGACCTTCTTGTATCGTGGTGATTGGACCGCCCAGCAATTAGAGAACCCTCCTGAGAATCAAACGGTCACCGTCACGGAGATAAGCGGCCGATCGACGGTACGAGTCGATTTGCCTCCTGCCGGAATGGCTATTCTTGGATGAGAATGGCTCTGGCTGTCGGCCGCTGCGGCGTCCATCGGGTCTGTCTTTTTCACCATAGAGATGGGTGCCCGCGCTCCAAGCGCGGGATCGTCATCCTGCTGTCAGACCCTTGAGGCTTGGGTTTTTCAAGGGTCAGTCGGTTGGATAGAGGCTCGACTCCTCCCAGGAAGGCTCATTATTCTTGCGCGAAAAAAGATAATCGAGTCCGCTCTTGACAGCTTTCAGGAAGGATGAAATTTCTGCCACTGGACGGACGATGTCGTGCTGAATGATGCGCGTTGTCTCTTCGAATTTCGTGACGGTGTCGGTGACAACGGCGTCCACTTTTGCCGCCTGTTTCCGACCCACCTCCACAAGTTCACGAACCAATTCATCAATATTACGACGTCGCTCGTCAAACATCTGGGTCGCTTCATCCGCCGTCTTGGTGATCCGGTCAACGACCCTGGCCACCGGGGTCAGGCTTTCCGAAAGCTCTTTCAACTGGTCGATGATCTGATGGGCTTCCGCTTCCAGTACACGCGCGCGCTTCTCAACATCCTCGACCACCCGCTCTACGGTTCGCGCTGCTGAATAAATGGCAATTGCCTGGGCGATCAAAGCAATCGCCGTCACTCCGACAAAGACAAGAAGCAAAATGGTTTCGGTTGTCACGTTGTCTCCAGCTGGTTCGAAAGGAGATTAAGATGTCGGCTCTTCGGAGTGTAATCCGGAGCCGGGATCCACCTCACCCGGTTCAGCACTCAGCTTACTCTTCTGCTCGTGATAAGCCTTCTTACCTGCTTCTATGGCGGCGCTGAGTTGCTCCTTCTGTTTGCTGACGGTTTCCTTGCCTTTATCGACGACTTCCTTGACCTGATGGGATAGGTCACGAGTCGTCTTGTCGACGTACTCGCGCCCTTCGCGCAATTTCTCTTCCACCTTTTGAGAGCCTTCGCGATATTTATTAGTCAGCTTTCCAGTGCCTTCCCGGTACTTGCTTTCCAGATAATTACGAGTCTCTTCGCCTGACTTAGGAGCAAACAATAACGCGACGGAGGCCCCGACAAATCCTCCAATAAAAAAATAAAGAATCTTCTCACCGCTATCCGCCATCTATTATCTCCTTTCTGGGTTACTGACGCTCAACCATCGGACACTTTACATCTCGGATCTGGCCGCCCTCTCTGTCAAGTATTCGCTTGTAACCGGAAGTAGAACAGCCCTTTGACCCAGGAGAGTCGGTAACATTAAGAGTAGCACATTGACATATGGAGAGAAACCGCTTTCCCATGTCTTATAATGACCATGAATGAACGCTTTACCGCGTGCTCTAACGATTGCCGGTTCCGATAGTGGAGGCTGTGCAGGTATCCAGGCCGACCTCAAGACATTTGGTGCTCTCCAGGTGCACGGGATGAGCGTCATCACCTCGGTGACTGCTCAGAATAGCGTGCAAGTACTGAGTTCCTGGGACGTGCCTTCATCCGAAGTCGGGCTCCAAATTGATGCCGTAATTGAAGATATCGGCGCAGATGCCGTCAAGACCGGAATGCTTTCTTCGCCAGACATTATTCGTACGGTAACCGAGAGAATCTGTCGACACGGACTACAAAAGCTGGTTGTTGATCCAGTGATGCGTTCGACCAGTGGTGCAACATTGATTCAGGCTGATGCGATCGAGGTACTCAAATCTGAACTCTTTCCACTCGCCTTTCTTGTCACACCCAATCTTCCTGAGACAGAACTGTTGATCGGAGGTCGCATTCGAGATCTCCAGGACATCGAGAAGGCAGCGCAAACGATCTATTCCCTTGGTCCAGCGGCCGTGCTGATCAAAGGCGGGCACAGCGGCGATCCCGAATGGAGTACCGATTACTTATTTGAAGGCACGGGTGTGACCCCCTTGAAAGCTCCTCGAATCAACACGAAGAACACCCACGGGAGCGGCTGTACCTACTCTGCTGCGATAACCGCTTATCTGGCGAAAGGACTCGAACTCTCGGAAGCGGTCTATCAGGCAAAACAATTCGTAACCGAAGCGCTAAAACGATCTTTTTCGGTGGGAAGCGGCAGTGGACCACTCTGCCACTTCTACAATTTTTGGGAAGAACATAGTTGAGTCAGGACTGGACAATCGATCCTTCTTCTTCACTGTCGCTGAGCGCCTCTTCGAATTCGATCTTGTAAATATCGAGAAAAGTGATTAGAAGCGCGGCGATGAGGGGCCCAATGACGAGTCCCGGGGGTCCGAAAAGCATCAGCCCACCCAGAAGCGAGAAAAACACCAGCAACAGGTGCATCCCTCCCGATTGACCTTCAATTATCAGAGGGCGTACAAAGTTGTCGACCAGTCCGATCACTGTCCCTCCGAGTACCAGCAGGATGATCCCTTTTAGCAACGAATTGGTCAGCATGAGATAGATGGCCAGCGGGACCCACACCGCCGCCGTACCGACTACCGGCACCAGGGCGAAGAAGGCGGTGGCTGTTCCCCACAAAATTGGATTACTGATATCCAGCAGATAAAAGATTGCAGCCGCCGAGACGCCCTGGCAGAGTCCGGTGGCAAAGATTCCGAAGAAGGTTGCGTAAATAACATCGCGTAGTTTGCTGAGCAGCATGTCCTCATAACGCGGAGCCAGAGGAATTAGTCTCTTCATCTCTGTCACGAAGGTTTCTCCATCTCTGAAGAAAAAGAACATGCTGAAGATCATGATAAAGAACCGGACGAGAACTGCCCCCAGGCCTCCGAGAATTGACGAATAGTGGTCCAGCAGGTAGGTCGCGGTGCGATCAATAAGAGTCGAGAATGCTAGCGCCAAATTCATGTCCTCTATTCCGAGGTATTCCTGGATCCGGCTCCATGCCTCCAGAAGGATAGGGGGAACCTCGATTCTACTCGCTGCCAGCTCCCCGGAGGCCAGCTGCATCCGAAACTCAATATAGGCAGAGTTGATTTCGTTAAAGAGGGCCATAACGAAGACGACGACTGGTAGAATGATCAGCAGCGTGATTATGGTGCACATTATGAGGGCGCTGACTCCAGGCCAACTTTCTCCCAGAGAACGATTCAAGCGAGAATACTGGGGATAGAACAGGCAAGCGATGGTAACGGCCATGATGATCGAGATCAGAAAGGGCCGGAGGATAAGAAAAAACGCATACAGGACGAGGATAAAGCTGAGTCCGAAGAAGAAGGTGGAATAGTGGCTTTTTCCCTGCATGAGCGGCCGATTTAGCGATCCGTTTCTAGGCTGTGATAACTGTGGTCATCGAAGGTTCTGATAGTAGGGACAAAGATCGGCGAGGAAACATTGCTCGCATCGCGGCTTCTTGGCTTTGCAGATCTGACGGCCATGCATGATGAGGCGATGCCCGAAGTCGATCCATTCCTCCTGTGGGACCTTACTCATCAGGTCTTCTTCAATCCGAGGCGGGTCCTGAGACTCCGAAAGGCCAAGTCGATTTGAAAGCCGCCGGACATGAGTGTCGACAACCACACCGGCAGGAATCCCAAAAGCCGTCCCCAGAACGACGTTGGCCGTCTTGCGCGCAACGCCGGGGAGCTCAAGCAGCTGATCCATCTCGCGAGGAACTTCTCCCCCGAAAGACTCCTCAATTTTCCTGGCTGCTCCAATTAAGCTCCGAGCTTTGTTCCTGAAGAACCCCGTGCTGCGAATCATCTCCTGCAGTTCAGGCTCTGACGCTCGAGCGAGGGCAGCGGCGTCTGGATACTTTTCGAAGAGCCGCGGAGTGACCTGGTTAACCCGCTCATCCGTGCACTGTGCGGATAGGATGGTGGCCACCAGTAGCTGGTAGGCATCATTGTGGTTCAATGCGCAGGTCGCCGACGGATAATGTTCGGCAAGACGTGCAACAATTTCCTCGACTCGTCGCTGTTCATGATCTTGACGCTTACGCTGTGCGGATGGTGGAGGCATCCGCATTATCATAACACCCTTGAATCCGGTTATACTATGTTGAGAAGTCTCCCGCTAAGGCGGCTAACCATGAAAATACTAAGGATTTCTGTTCTGGCAGCCACACTGGGCATCTTCTTTCTCATGCTGGCGAGTGTCGATACACAAGCTACACTCAAGTACAAGAAGGAAACCGGAAAGAAGTGTACGTTCTGCCACACCGGTATCCCGGAAACCGGTGATGAAGACCCACAGCTGACAGAGGACGGAAAGAAGTTCAGAGACAACGGTTACAAGCTGACGGAAGAACAGAAACGTCGGCCTGCTTCCTCAGACCCTTTCTCGGCTGCTAATTTGAATTGACCTTACGAGCAGCCCCTCTGTCCTTCCCGGAAGCTACTACAGCTTCTTTTGCGGAGCGTAGTCCCTGACGGGAGCAGAAGTTGTCCTTCCGGAAGCAGAGCGGCGTGACCGACCGCTCCTACTGGATATAAAGATCCCGGTAATTGCGAGGGCGAGAACCAATCCGACCAAGAGTGATGGTAGTGACCATTGCTGCTTGATCCAGGGGAGAAATCCGGTGGGCTGAACATCGAATTCCTGCACCGCCAGCGCAATTGGGTGCCCTTCAACGCTCGCAAGGCGGGTTTCCAAGACAATGCGGTCAGGCCGTTCCAAATCTCCCTGGAACTGCCATCTCCAGACAGCGCTTTCGCGCCTCGGCACCCCCTGCTTCGCCTCTCCCTCCAGCAAGGCGGGTTCCAGTGCACCCGACCAGGAACGCCAGGCTGCTTCCACCTGCCACTCCTCCCCTAAAGCCTCATACAATTCGCGCTCATCAGGGGTAAACTGAACAGTGTCTGGAGAAAGAACTTCAAAGAGCACGGTACCTGATTCTCCGACACGGCCGGGCGACTTGACCTCCAGTTTGGCAATTAACTTGTCGTTCAGGTAGATGTCGGAAACTCGAACGCTTCCCGAATCTCTCTGTTCTTCACGAGTCTCCTGACGAAGGGCGGCCTCAAGAGCCCGGGCACGTTCAAGGGCTTCCTTTTCCCTCCTCAATTCCAGAAACTGAGACTCGAGACTGTCACGGTTAGAAGTGAGGGCGTCCAGCTCTCCGGACAGTTGACGGTTCCGACGCTGCTCTGATTCGAGATCTTCGGTAAGTTTACGGTTCTGATTCTGTAGCTCCTCGAGTTGTTGGCTGACCCGGGCCAGATTCTGGCTCAAAGTCGTTCGATCTGACTTCAGAGAGTCGATACTGCGATTAAGGTCGGCTACTCTGGCCCCAAGCTGATCGCGGTTACCCACTTCGATGTCCAGTTTCTGCGCTACTCCCGCAATCTCCTTTTCCAGCTGAGCAATTTGTTGTTCATACTGACGATTACTCTGCTGCAGCCGAGAAACTTCCTTCTCTGCGTTACTCTTCTCTGCCTGCAATGAACGCAGCTGCGAATTGAGTGCTTCGATTCGCCCTTGTGTTTCACCAACCTGGCTGCGGTACTGTTCCAGTTCAGATTGAAGCTTCTGTCGAAGCTGCCTCTCCTCTTCAATTCTTTGCTCTGCCTGCGTCGCTCTTTCTCTCGCGGATTCAATCTCACGTCGCGCCTCTTGATATTGAGGGTTCATCTCAGAGATGGCTTGAATGACAAACTCGGGCGAAGTTTCTGTCGTGAGGGCAAACTGCTCAATTAAATGATCAAACTGTTTCTTGATGAAAGACTCTTTAGCAGCGTCAATGTCCTGGTAGGAAATTCCTTCGGTGAAAGTGTTATCGAGTGCATCGTCGAAGTGAGCTTTCTGATGAAAGGTATACGTCAGGGGAGTCAGGAACTGGAAAACGATTCGCGACCGCTGCGTCAAATCAATCGAAGCTACTTCAAACTCAATTGTAGCCCCTCCAAACTTCACTTCAGTGATGCGCACCTGCTCACCGACTTTGAACCGGAGCCTCTCACCGATGTTAGACCGGTCCATAATCATCCCCTCTTCGCGGATGTGGATGACCTGGCGGGACCCGTGAATCGGGATCTTTAAAAAGAGGGCCTTGTTCAAATAGGTCTGTCGATACTGCTCTTCAATCTCCCTGCTGACGTTTCCGAATACCGGCATTCCGAGCAGCATTAAGAGAAAAAGAATGAGTCCTTTCTCGATTGATTTCGCCATGGTTTGCTCCTCAGGTAATCACTCTTGTTGTGGATTCTAGCACATCGCTATGGGGAGCCTCCGAATGTCCCGCCCGAGAGGGACCCTCTACCGTCAGGACGAGAATGCACTCGTCACAGGAGACTTTCGCCACAGTGGCCCAAAGGATGCAGAGGGGCAGCCCCCCGGCAAGATGCTGGTCATCCTGCCAAGTTGAACAGCCGAAGCTATCAGACAGGATCGGTCTTACGCGCTTCCTGGCCCCACTTAGCTATAATCAAAGCTGCCATGAACAGCTTGACGGTTAACGAGATTTTCTTCAGCATCCAGGGCGAGTCCAGTTATGCCGGCTTACCCTGTGTTTTCGTGCGTCTGACCTACTGTAATTTGCGCTGTTCCTGGTGCGACACTGAATACGCCTTTTACGAGGGTGAAAAGCAGGACGTCGAAACGATAATTGAGAAAGTCTGCGCCTATCCATGTGACCTGGTAGAAGTTACCGGTGGAGAACCTCTTCTGCAGAAGAACGTCCACCTGTTAATCAAGGGACTTCTCGATCGGGGAAAGAAAGTACTCATCGAAACGGGAGGCCAAGTCGATATCAGTACGGTCGACAGCCGTGCGACCCTGATCTACGACATAAAGTGTCCCGACAGCGGAATGAGCGACCGGAATCGTTGGGAGAATCTCGAGATTTTGCGGCCCCAGGACGAAGTGAAGTTCGTCATCGCCTCTCGCCGCGATTACGAATGGGCCCGGGATCAAATTTGCAGGATCCCGTCCTGGAAAGAACGGGTGATACTGCTGTCCCCGGTTTGGGGCGGCCTCGAACCGCGACTCCTCGCCGACTGGGTGTTGGAGGATAGTCTACCGGTTCGGATACAACTGCAGGTTCATAAGATTTTGTGGGGTCCTGAGGCTCGCGGCGTCTAGGAAAAGGGCTGGTCAGTATTTCGGGTTCGGACTAATAGACCAGCTCGGCCACCACGGAATAGAGATATTGAACCCCAAATCGAAAGTCATCCAGGGCCAACCGTTCATTTGTTCCATGCACGCTTGCGGACTCGCTCCCTCTCGTTTTGAAAGGGGAAAATCCATAAGCCGGAATCCCCTTCTCTCTGAAGTGATGGCTGTCGGTAAAGCCAGGTAGGACAGAGGGGCCAACAATGGCGTCGGGGCTGAAGCGTTTCGTCACCCGACGAATGACCTCGATGATTTCAGAATGGCGCGGGGAATCAGTCGGTTCGAATTTGAGCGATGTTTCCATCTCGATCGACGGGTCTCCAGCCAGTTCCGCAAGCCTGAACAGGAACTCATCAGGATCCTGATCTGGCAAGAGGCGACAGTCGAGTTCGGCAGTTGCAGAAGACGGCATGACGTTGACACTGCTACCACCACTAAGGACAGTCAAGTTGATCGTATCCCGAAGTAGCGATTGAAAATAAGGGCTCATATTCCGGACGAATGCCGTGTCATCCACCCACTCTTCGATATTGGCGAAAGCCGTCCGCATTGAAGCAGATTGAAGAGGAGCGACTGATCGAAAGTAAAGAGCAACCGGGGGAGTGACTCGCAGCGGTGGTTGGTAGCGGACAATTCTGTCGAGAGCACGAATCAAGCGCACATTTGCCGAATCGCCATGTGGAATCGAACCATGCCCCCCCTGGCCCCGGACGTTTAGTCTTACCCAGAGTGGGAGCTTTTGATGGTTTTCGACCCCAATGTATGCCAGCTTCCCGTCCTTTACAAAATTCGTACCGCCCTCGTTGAGAACCAGCTCTGCATTCTCCACCAATTGAAAATGGTTCCCCAGCAGCCATTCCACTCCATAGCGGCCACCCTGCTCTTCGTCGGCCGTAGCCAGGTAGATGACATCCCGTTTAAGAGGCCGGTCGCTGCGCTTGAGACTCAGGAGAGTCATTAATTGCGCAACACCCAACCCCTTAGCATCGAGTGCGCCCCTTCCCCAGATGAAACCGTCCGCCACCATGCCGCTGAATGGAGCCTGCGCCCAGCGCTCGTCTGTCGCCGGAACCACATCGATATGGTGCAACAGGATGATCGGTGGCAAGTTCCCTTCGCCCTTGATCCGTGCGTAGAGATTAGCCCTGCCGGGACTAGATTCCAGGATGCGGTACCCGATTCCCGCACGTTCCAGATGTCCGGCAAGATACAGTGCACCGGCAAGTTCCTGTCCGGGAGGATTCGAGGTGTCACTCTTGAGGTAACCGGAAAGGATGTTTATCCCTTCTTCAGCGAGGCGATCAAAATCAGGAGCGTCTCCACCAGCTAGAGCGATCGAAAAGGATCCCACCACAAGGAAGAAGGCGACCGTCTTTCTAATCGCATGTGAAAATTCGACTGTCAGCCCTTCTTTCATCAGTGGATCACCATCGGCTCATTATATCGACAGGGTACCTGCCTGGCGAAGTGCTTCATAAGTGGCTATCGCAACGCTGTTGGACAAATTCAAACTTCTGATCTCGGGACGGAGGATTGGGATGCGTAGAAACCGTTCTGCGTAAATTTCAAAAAGCCTATTGGGCAAACCAGTGGTTTCGTTGCCGAAGATCAGATAGTCGCCGGAGCTGAATTTTGCGTCGAGATAGCTCTTAGATGCCCTTTTCGAGAAAAAATGAAGCCGTTCGGCGGGGGTATCCTTCAAAAACTCATTCAGACTCACGTGGCGTTTCAACTTCACGTGTTCCCAGTAATCCAGGCCGGCACGCCGAAGATGCCGATCAGAGAGGCGGAAGCCCAGGGGACCTACGAGGTGGAGA
>DATGOF010000585.1:0-3877 GCA_035306285.1 Acidobacteriota bacterium
CGATCCCTATACGACCGTGATTGTACTGGCGGTCATCACTACTGTTTACAGCGCTTCGTCAGGACTCTGGGGCGTTGTTGTCACGGACCTACTCCTCTTCGTTGCGGCAATGGTGGGTTCTATTGCTGCCGCCTATTATGCCTTAAACCTGCCCGAAATAGGTGGATTAGAAGGTCTGATCAGTCATCCTCAGATAGCCGGCCGGTTGTCGATTTTACCCGACTTTTCCGACTGGGGAACGACTGTTATGGTGTTTATTATCCCGCTGGCCGTGCAGTGGTGGAGTGTCTGGTATCCGGGAGCGGAGCCAGGAGGTGGCGGCTACGTGGCACAGCGGATGCTGGCCGCCCGGGACGAGAAGAATGCTTTGCTGGCAACCCTATGGTTCAATATTGCCCATTACGCTATAAGGCCGTGGCCATGGATCATCGTGGCGCTCTGTTCCCTGATTGTCTATCCTGACTTTGAATCGATTCGGGAAGCCTTCCCTAGAATCGATCCTTCGATTATCGGCCACGATCTCGCTTATCCGGCAATGCTAGTATTCCTTCCCAACGGGCTGTTGGGACTGGTACTTGTGTCTCTGGCTGCCGCTTACATGTCGACTATTAGTACTCACCTGAACTGGGGCTCTTCCTACATCGTCGACGATTTTTACCGTCGGTTTGTAAGGAACGATGCCTCCGACCGTCACTATGTGCTGGTGGCGAGGATTTCAACCGTCTTTCTGATTATTTTCGCCAGCATTCTTTCCCTGTGGCTGGAGAATGCTCTGCAGGCCTTCCAGATCCTTCTGCAGATCGGTGCAGGGACCGGTTTGATTTTCATTCTCCGGTGGTTCTGGTGGCGTATCAATGCCTGGAGTGAGCTTTCGGCAATGGTCATTTCTTTCCTGGTAGCGGTTTACTTCCAGTTCATTCATCAGAGCCTCGGCTTTCAACCGCTTCACGGTTCGCTCAATTTATTAATCGGGGTAGGGATTACGACCGCCGGATGGCTGCTCGTTACTTTCCTGACCCCACCCGCCGACCGTGAGACGCTGGTGGCGTTCTACGAACAGATCCGACCAATGGGACCTGGTTGGAAGGCGGTTGTGGGGGACCGGGAGCCGTTGGAAGGGGAGAGTATGGCGGCCTCCTTTCTTTGCTGGCTCCTCGGGGTGGCCGCAGTGTACGGCTTCGTTTTCGGGACAGGCTATCTGTTATACGGTTTTTTCATCTGGGGCCTTCTCTTAGTGGCGATTGCAGTCGGCTGTGCCGCCTATATACTCAAACTGCTCCCCCGGGTAGGGCTGCGCTAGTTCTTGGCTAGCCCGCTGCCACGGAAAAATCATCTATCAAGTTTTCTCCGGTGGTTGAGGGTTCACACGACAGGTATTCTGAAATCAGATCAATATTAGACGGAAGGAGAGGCTGTAATGCCGGAAAGGACGGTTGCGCCGATGTCGAGCTCCCGACACGACGTCGGCGACTCGAAGGAAAGAAAAATCGCCCTGGTCACGGGTTCGAGTAGCGGAATCGGAAGGGGAATAGCCCAGGCACTGGCTTTCGATGGGTACCAAGTGGCGGTGAATTATTTTAAGGATGAAGAGGGTGCGCGCGAGACCGCCAGGAGCATCGAGAAGGCCGGAGGAAAAGCGATCATTGTAGCGGCTGACGTGAGAAAGAAGAGCGATGTTAATCGTATGTTCGATAAGGTCCTTGAAGAGCTGGGCGTACCGTACCTGGTGGTCAACAATGCTGGTGTTCAGACCTGGAAGTCACTACTCGAACTTGAAGAGGAGGAGTGGGACCGCACGCTTGATACGAATCTAAAGGGCTCCTTTCTTTGCATTCAGAGGGCCGCCAAGGAGATGATCCCCCATGGCAGGGGCCGTGTCGTGAACATTGGGTCGGGGTGCAACAAGGGCCCCTTTCCCAACCTCGTGGAGTATAGTAGTAGCAAAGGAGGGCTGGAGATTTTGACCCGCAGTGCTGCTGTTGAACTGGGACCCTATGGGATCACCGTCAATTGTGTTGCGCCGGGTGCCATAGAAATCGCACGGACTCGCGAAGAAAACCCGAACTATGCTGAAGTCTGGGCCTCGATTACGCCGGTTCGACGGGTGGGAAAGGTTGAAGATGTGGCCAGAGCAGTTGCTTTCCTTGCTTCGGACGAGGCGGAGTTCATTAATGGACAGACAATTTACGTGGATGGAGGCCTGTTCAGTCAGCTCCCTTGGGCTTACGAGCAATGAATGGAAGGATGACATTGGCCTACATTGGGATGTTTGAGTACCGGCGTTACAGGTCCTCCGTTGAAACGAAGTGAAGTGAGGCGCACAGAATGGACGATGAACTGAAGTCTGCTATCGAACTGGCGATGGAAAAGGTAGAGCGCGGTGACGGGACTATCGAAAAGCTCTCCGACGATCAGAAGGCACAGATTGCCGAGATTCGAAGTAAATATCGTGCCAAGATTGCCGAAGCCGAGATTAGCCTCCAGAGCAAGATCAAGAAAGCGCGGATCCAGGGAGACATCGCCGCCATCGAGATGGCGCGCCAGGATTTTGCTTCGGAGCGGCAAAAACTCGAGGAGCGCATGGAGCGGGAGATCCGCAAAGTCAGAGACAATCAATAAAGCCGGAAGGCCAGGATGTGGGCTGATCCGCTCAGGATTTGTTCACGGAAGGCTGCTGTTGAGTGAGGCAATGCAAGGTTCCCATCCCATGGACAAGCGCCCTGCAGTCGATGCCGATGACTCTGCGACTCGGAAAGAATGGTTGAAGGGTCTCGATGGCCTCGCGGTCGCGCTCCTGACCGAAGGTGGGAACCAGTACAACCTTGTTCGCGATATAGAAATTGGCATAGCTGGCAGGTAATTGCTCACCATCCGCAAAAGCCGGCTCAGGCATCACCAGTTGGACAACTCGGAGCGGCTGTCCGTCTTTGGTGCGATAGAGCTCGAGTCTTCGAAGGTTATCCTGAAGTGGCCGAAAGTTGATGCTGTCGGGGTCCTTTTCAACCGCGCACACGACCGTTCTCGGACCTACGAAGCGAGCAATATCGTCTATATGTCCGTCAGTATCGTCTCCAGCGATTCCGTCACCGAGCCAGACGATTTCCGGCGTCCCCAGGTAGGCATGCAGTGCCGACTCGATTTCCGACCTGCTTAGGTCAGGGTTTCGATTGGGATGAAGCAGACACTGTTCCGTTGTCAGGCATAGGCCCTCACCATTCACGTCAATAGAACCTCCCTCTAAGACCATTGGTGGGGTAAAGCGCCGCACACCCAACAGGTATTCCAGCAAAGCGGGAATACGGGAGTCTTCCTTCAAATCTTCGTATTTATTGCCCCAGGCATTGAACCCCCAGTGGTTGAACGCGAGTTCCAGTGAATCGCCCGTTTCTCGGAGCAGGAAATTCGGACCATAGTCACGAATCCAGGAATCAACCGTCGGGATTAGGTAGAAGGACACCCTGCTCAGTGGAATGTGCCGGTCCTTCATCAACTGCTCAACACGGCTTTGTGCGGTTTCATCATCTACCAGCAAGTTTACGCGCTCACCTGGCACCAGAGCGGCGATTGCCTGCAGGTATGCTTCCTCGGCACCATCGAGCAGAACACCCGGCCAGGTGATCTCGTTCTTGGGCCATGTGAGCCAGGTTGCGTCGTGGGGATGCCATTCGGCCGGCATCCGAAAGCCGAGTTCCAGTGGAGTGGATGGTTCTCTCTCTTCCAATCCTTCCAACGAGCGATCTCCTGCTTTAGTAACTGCCCCGGTTAGGACCGATTCTCCTCAATGAATCGCAGTTCGATTCCCTGATAAGCATCGATGCGCCGATCCCGAAGGAATGGCCAGTTGCGGCGAGTATGGTCAATCTGGGATAGATCGCAT
>DATGOF010000586.1:0-2141 GCA_035306285.1 Acidobacteriota bacterium
TTGTCAGACGGTAAGTGGTGGTCTGTGATGATCAGGTCAATGCCCAGATCGTGAGCCTTCTCCGCCACCTCGAAGTCACGGATTCCACAGTCAACGCTGATTACCAGAGAGTAACCATCGTGGTAAACCTGATCGATGACCTCTGACTTAAGGCCGTAACCTTCTTCCAGCCTTCTGGGAATGTAGTGGCCGGCAGTGGCACCCAGCATTTCGAGCGCCCGCTTCAAGACAGCTGTGGCGGTAATACCGTCGACGTCATAATCTCCATAAACAAGGATCTTTTCTTTCCGGTCGATCGCCTGGAAGACCCTCCGAACGCACTCCCGCATACCTTTCATCAGGTATGGGTCGTAGAGATCGTCCAGTTGCGGATTGAGAAACTGCTGAGCCGCTTCCGGCTCCACAATCTGGCGATTCACCAGCAAACGGGCCAGCAGCGGATCAATTCCGAGTTCCTTAGCCAGCCAGTCGACCGTACCCGTTCTCGCATTAAGTAATTGCCATCGAGTTTTCACAAGCCACGATTTTAGCAACCATCACTGACTCAACTGCGGGCTTGGTGAAGGATCGGATCAGAATAGTGTGTAGATAAAAGGAGCGACAGCCGAAGATTCGGTGAGAACGATGAACATACCGACCAGCACCAGGAAAGCGACCAGGGGAAGGAGCCACACTTTCTTGCGCTCCTTGAGAAATTCCCAGAGCTCTACGACGATTTCGACTTTACCGCTCATCAGCTGCATCCAATCTAGCAGATGAAACACCGGTGGTACAATATGCGGGCAATGCCCGGAGTGACCGAATCCCGCGAACTTCGATATCTTCGCTATCTTCACCTTGTGCGCTGTCCGCGTTGCACGAAATCCTCCCTGGAATACCAGGACCGAGTGGAGGGGACTCTTTACTGCTCTGTCTGCACTGCCACCTACCCGATTGTGGATGAGATACCACGCCTGTTCTGGGAGCCTGAAAACTCGAGAGAAGACAATGTCACCCACAGGATTCAGCGCTTTTACGAGCAAAATCCTTTCCCAGGCTACGAGGAGTTTGACGATTTGGCGGCACTCGTGGAAAAAGCTCGCGAGGGACATTTTGCCCGCTTGCTCGACGAGCAGATCCCGTTCGGAGTGCGAGTCCTGGAATGCGGCTGCGGCACGGGACAGCTTTCCAATTTCTTGGGTATCGCTCATCGGACTGTCTTTGGCACTGATCTCGCCCTGAATTCACTTTCCATGGCCGAAAAGTTTCGGCACACGCACCAGCTCGATCGTGTTTTCTTCCTCCAGATGAATCTCTTTTTTCCGGCCTTTCCGCCGGCCTCTTTCGACTACGTCATCTGTAACGGCGTTCTCCACCACACTGCGCAGCCATTTTCGGGATTTCAGCAATTGGTGCGGCTGGTCCGTCCAGGAGGCTACTTGATCGTTGGGCTTTATCATCGCTTCGGCCGCATTCCCACCGATCTCCGACGGCTCTTGTTCCGCCTAACCGGGGAAAGGCTCCAGTTCCTGGATCCTCGAATACGAAAAGTGGCGCTGGGAAAGCAACGGCGCCGGGCATGGTACGCCGACCAGTACCAAAACCCGCACGAGTCAAAACACACTATTTCTGAAATTATTTCCTGGCTCGATCGATCCGGTTGTGAGCTTGTCAGAACCATTCCGCGCACACGACTGCTGGACAGCCCTTCGAAATCGGAAAAGCTCTTTGAGCCGGAACGATCTGGAGGAAGATGGGAGCGTGCCCTCGTTGAGTTTGGCCAGACGTTCAGCAGAAGTGCTGAAGGTGGATTCTTCACCGTCATCGCACGGAGAAGGCATTGAATCAGTCGAGACTTTACTTACTGACCATCGGTATCTTCCTTTTCCTCTTCGTCATTTTGACGGGCGTCGTGGAAATTTGTCTGAAATGGGCGGCCGCCGCGGCAGCGCCCGAAAGAAGGGATCACGTTGTTGAAACAAACTACCTTCCGGTTAAATTTAAATCCAACTACGACGGTCAGTTCTGGGGGATTCCCTTCTCGACCAATCGTTTCGGGTTCCGCGATGAAGATTTTCCTGAGCGACCCGTCAGCAATGAGTTCCGGGTGATGTCACTGGGAGATTCGATTGGCTTCGGGCTGGGAGTTCCTCTGGAGTCGC
>DATGOF010000587.1:0-2540 GCA_035306285.1 Acidobacteriota bacterium
CCTTACTCAGGTGTATCAGAATATCTTCACGTTCGGGATGAATCCGCAGCAGGCGGTGGAGGCACCCCGCTTTCTCCACGAGCAGGGCCGGCATTCAAAGCTCGAGAATCGTGTGCCTGAAGAAGTCTTCGAAGAGCTACGTAAACGAGGCCACGAGATTGAGCCGGTGGAAGGCTGGACCGCCACCCTGGGCAGCGTGCAGGTGATCTTGATCGATCCATTGAGCGGCATCAAGCGAACCGGGGCCGATGCCCGGAGGGAGGCTTACGCTATCGCGTATTAGAGTTTCTAAACCCAGAGGACACAGCGGTTTGAAATTTTTTCTATTTTTTCTAAATTTCTTTCTTATCTTGGATTTCCCGAGCATCGATTGATCCGTGAGGCGTGTCAAGAGCTTCTGCAGGTCAATGGTGAGCAGCAGATGACAAAAATTAGAACCCTAAAGAAACTTAAGACCCAGGAGAATTCTTTCTGTATCCCTGTGCCTCTGTGGTTAAATTGTACGCCTCCCGCGCCTCTATGGTTAAATGAGCACCAACCAAAAAGGGGGATTCCATGAACACCAACAAGTTTCTCCTCGCCTCGCTGGGTGCCGCTGTCTTTCTGATGCTTTATGGATGGGCCGTATACGGTGTCCTTCTGGCCGACTACGTAGCTAGACTTTCGCCCGAGGGAACGATGCTCCCGCCGGAGAGTCAGAGCATCGGCTTGATCCTTCTCGGGTGCCTGGTTCAGGGTCTTGGTCTGACCTGGATTTTTATCAAGGGATACCAAGGACGGGGGCCGATCGAAGGGGTGCGCTTCGGACTTTTTTTGGGCGTTTTTCTTCTCGGGATGTATCTGGTCGCAGCGGGGGTCTCTCCCATGACGCTTCGGGCGGCAGTGACCTTCGCCATTATCGATGCCGTCATGTATATGGGGGCCGGGATCGTGATCGCGTTCCTCTACAAGAAACAGGAGATTGTCCGGCCGGCTGGTAGCGCGGTCTAGTCGAAAGTCGATATCCCATAGTTGTGGCTAGCGCCTGACATCAGGCTTTTACTGGCACACCCTTTTTGGTGGCGCAGCAGTCGCCTCACGAGTGGGACGATTCGTGCAGTACCCGTTAGCTCGGCTACGGAGTCTGCCGCTGAAACAACAAGCCCTCCCATCGGGTGGCTCAACGAAGAACAAGAACCTCCACTGAGGAAGGCATTTGTTGCGAGTAGTAGACCCGCTGCGTAGCCTTCTGGAAATCTTCTTCTGAAGCACCATAGATGTCTGTGAATTTTTGGGGGTTGATGTCCACTAGAGGAAACCAGCTACTCTGTATCTGGATCATGATCCGGTGGCCGCGCCGGAAAGTGTGAAAGGTATCCGGGATCTTAAATTCGACACGGGTAGGAGTACCAGGCTCAAAGGGCTCAGGCTCGCTCAGACTGTTGCGAAACTTGCCCCTGATCACTTCACCTCGAACCAGTTGCTGATAGCCTCCCGTGTAGTTATCGGTAGAACCCTCCTGATCGGGAAAACGATCAGGATAGACATCGATCAGCTTCACGACCCAGTCGGAGTCGGTTCCGGTGGTCGATACATAAATACGGGGGACAATCGGACCGGCGATGGTTACATCCTCCTCGAGAACCTCCGTCTGATAGACCAGAACATCCGGCCGCCGCGATGCAAAGCGCTGGTCGTCGACCATGTAACGCTGGGCCATCCCTGAGGAGAAACCGGGAATGAAGGGTACCGGCTTGTCAGGGTCGCTGATGTATTCGTCGAAAGCCTCGGAAGACTCCATTTTCGGGGGACTGAAGGAGAGGGTCCTGTCCGGACCGAGATAGAGAGACTCGGACACAGCGTCACCGGGAGGCCAGGATTCGAACTGTCTCCATTGATTGGTTCCCGTCTCGAATACCCAGGCTTCCGGAAAGTCCTTGCTACCGCTGTCCTTCAGAAAAGACTCGAAGAAAGGAAACTCAATATGCTCCCGATAGAACTCGGAGGTAGGGGCACCGAAACGCACATCACCCAGCTGGTCTCCTTTGCCGGAGGCCCAGCCCCCGTGTACCCACGGTCCCATCACGAGAATGTTAAAGGTGTTGGGGTTCTGTTCCTCGACGGCTCGATAAATTTCAAGGGCTCCAAATAGATTTTCGGCATCGAACCATCCTCCGACAGTCATCACCGGAGGCTTGATGCCTTTCAGGTGAAGACGGATATTTCGTTCTTCCCACCATCCGTCGCGGGTACCGCGACGCATCAACTCTGTCCAGAAAGGGATCTTGTTCTGGAAATACGTTTCGGTTACGTTGCGGAGAGGGCCGAGACGCTTAAAGAACTCGTAACCGTCTTCGATGGGACGGAAAAAGGGCGGGCCTGGATAAGTGGTGGTGGGTTCGTGAAACGGCCACCCGGCTCGGGAAAACCATCCGAAGGCATGGGCAAGAAGAAAAGCACCATTGTGATGCCAGTCGTCGCCGGCAAACCAGTCGGCCACCGGAGCCTGAGGCGAAACTGCTTTCAACGCTGGGTGGGCATCGATCATGCCGGCAGCCGCA
>DATGOF010000588.1:0-3206 GCA_035306285.1 Acidobacteriota bacterium
AGCCAACAATGACGAGAATGGCGACGACAGCAACAGGAGGAGCCATTGCAGCCCAGTTGAATGACGTCTCGCCCACGATCCTCCGCAAAATCATCCCAGCCGCCAGTGGGACAACAACCGTCCCGATGATTGTCTTGGTCATCGGCCAGAATGGAATCGGCAGAAAGACTCCCCCCAAAAACTCCACCAGAAGCGGTGTCACCAGAGGCGAGAGCATCGTGGACATTGTCGTCAGCGCGACCGAGTAGGCGGCCGCTCCACCGGCCAGGAACACAATTAAGTTGCTCGCCATGGCGCCGGGCACACAGCCGACCAGAATGAAACCGAGTGCAAGTTCATCACCCACGCCTCCCAGCCATGCGACGAGAAATCCAATAAGCGGCATCAGCGAGTATTGCGTTGCGACCCCGGCCAGGATGCTGCCGGGATGATGGGCGACTGCCACAAACTGACTCGGTTCGATTGCGAGACCCAGTGCTAGCATGGTCAGCGCGAAGAACCACAAGAAGGTATCCTCAAACAACAGGAAGAACTCTGGATGCCAGTAGGCCAGGACGGCGGCACCAAGAGTCATAGGACCGAGCTGATCGCAGAAATATGAGAGGATGCGCATGGCGGAAGGATAGAGATTGATCGCCCGCCGAGCAAGACAGGTTGCTTTCCGAAGTTCAAGTCTAATAATTCCGAGCGAACCTGAGTTCACGATTTTCCCCCATCCCTGTACAATCTGTCTCCAGACTCATTCTGGCTCAAGGGGAGCGCATGACTTTTCAGATCAGACGGATGACAGCCTCCGACGTACCCGCCGCAATGAGGCTTAAGGAGGCGGCAGGCTGGAATCAAATACCGCAAGACTGGCTGGGTTACCTCGAACTGGAGCCGTCAGGTTGTTTTGTGGGCCTGGTCGGTGACGAAGTTGTGGCTTCCGGCACGGCTCTGGCGTACGACTCAAAATTTGGCTGGATTGGTATGATCCTGGTCGACCCCGAACACCGTCGCAGAGGCTACGCTACCCGGATGATGGAAACTTGCCTCGCTTACCTGGAGGGTAAGCGGTGTTTGACTCAGCGCCTGGACGCCACTGAAGCAGGTGCCCAGGTCTATCAAAAATTCGGCTTCGCCCAAGAAGCGATCGTAGAAAGGTGGGTCCGGCAAGCCGGAGCCACCCTTCCCGCACTAGAAGGAGACATTCAAACTTCTCCCATTCCTGATCGACAGATTGCAGAGATCAGTAGCTGGGATGCCGAAGCCTTTGGTGCTTCCCGACAGGAGCTACTTGCCTGGTACGCAAGAAATAAAGCCCCCGCCCTGCTTGCAATTAACTGCGGGAATCCCCTCGGGTATGTCATGGGAAGAGTGGGTTCGAGTGCATACCAGATTGGACCTCTTGTGGCCGAAGACATCCAAGTCGCTTCTCGCCTGGCTGTCGACTTTTTATCGGTAATACCCTCACGATCGGTCATCGCAGACGTGTCGCGCGATAACCCGGCAGCTATTGAACTGCTTGAAAGACTTGGTTTCACACCCAGCCGGCGGCTCCTCCGGATGTATCGGGGGAAGTACCCGCCTCCGGGTCGCAAAGATCGAGTATACTTTCTGGCTGGCTTCGAGTTCGGGTAGGAAGAAACTGAGATGAAAATCCCAATTTGCGTAACGCTTGTACTACTCCCTTACAGTCTGCTTGTGGTAGCCGGTCCTCAGGAAACGCATACTCCCCGTCATCATATCGAGATTCGAGCCGTCTATGGTGGAATTCCGGAACCTATTATGGATGGTCGAGAAAAACTCGATGAGTGGGGCTTGAACTCGGTTTTTCTTCACTCAAGAAGTATACGGCCCGAAATGGTGGAGCTAATTCATAGCCAGGGGGGCCGTATTTTTGCAGAGTTTAACACCCTCCATGTGGCCGACTTCCTAAAAGAGCATCCAGATGCTGCTCCCGTTGGTCCAAACGGGGAGCCGTCACCGCCTCCTCATGGTTGGCAGGGAATTTGCCCGAGTCACGAGGAGTATCGTCGCTTTAGAATGACCGAGTTTCGCAATCTTTTAACAAATCTGAATCTCGATGGTGTATGGCTCGACTACCACCATTCTCACGCGAGTTGGGAACGAGATGATCCCGTAATGCCCGACACCTGTTTCTGCGATCGCTGCTTGAAGTTGTTTAGTGAGCAGACTGGGATCGATCTTCCCCTCGTAACGACTCGACGAAAATCACGGCTCATCTTGGACCGCTATCGACAACAATGGACGGAGTGGCGCTGTCGTCTTTTTGCTGACTGGGTACGAGAGTTTCGTGAGATTGTTGATGAAGTTAGTCCAGCCGCTCTGCTCGGAACCTATCACAACGCGTGGCGCGACTCCGATTTTGGCGGTGCTCGACTTTCAAAGCTGGCGATCGACATTCAGGCCCAGAGACAATACCTGGACGTGATCAGTCCTATGGTTTACCACGCCCGTTTCGGACATGCCGATGATCCGCACTGGATCCTTCGCCAGATTCAATGGTGGGCAGATTATCTCGGACTCAAGGGAAAGCCGGAAGAATCACCCTGGATCTGGCCGATCGTTCAACTCTCCGACTGGGGAAAGGAAGTCGGGGTGTCGGACATTGAACTGGTACTCGATTATGCAACTCGTCCACCGTCGCGAGGGGTGATGGTCTTTGCCTGGGGACCGCTTCGAAAACAGCCGGAAAAAATCGAGATCCTTCAGCGTTACTACCGCATGATTGCCCCGTAGGCGTTGCTACCGCATGATTGCTACATAGGCGTTGCTACCGCATGATTGCTACGTAAGAGAACAGGTGCAAAATTTTCACACTCGAGGAGGAGTCGATTAGGACCATCGGGGACAGAATCTCAGAGCGACAGCGGAACGCAAGGCTCACAAAAAACCCCTATACCAGCCAAGGCAGCCCGGCTGAAGAGTGGCCGGTCGCGCCGGGAGCAATCCCGCCCGGTACGCACTTGACGCCACATGGAAAGCAACCTATTCTTACGGAGATTTTGACCGAGTCCGTTTACCGAGTCCGTTTGCTATGAAAGAAATACGACGTCGATACTGGCTTATCAGCTGCCTCCTTCTTCCCATTGCCGTGCTTTTGTGGCTCTCCACCACGGTTCCGGCTCAAGAGTCACTCCGCTGGTTCAAAGGGAACACGCATACTCACACGCTTAATAGTGATGGCGACAGCACCCCTGCAG
>DATGOF010000589.1:0-5782 GCA_035306285.1 Acidobacteriota bacterium
GATCTGGGCGCTGTACGGGGAGAAATAAACCTCCATTCGACCAGCAGCCGCAGGTATAGGCTGAGAGCCTGCCGACCACAGTACACCGCTATCAGCGTCTCTGATATAGAGCCAGGTGCCTGTCTGGCTGTAAGTGTAATCATCGCTCGGGCGCGTGAGAGAAACGTTCCGGCGCCATAAGTGACCGCCGCCGTCTGCAGAGATCAATAGGCCGAGTCGGCCGTTGGAGATTAGTTGGGTTTGCAGACAGCTATGCTCGAGATTAACCGGCCACCTGCGGGCTTCTCGCGGTCTCCTGCGGAGGGGCGCAGTGAAAGCGTACTTTCTCCACTGGTCAGCGACCGGGACTCCGGCAGGGATTTCCTCGTAGATCAGTGAATCAACACTGTTGATACGAGGGTCCGAATGAAAGCGGGCCTTGAGCAGGTCATCTTTCAGGAAGTTCGCCAGTGCGACGAGGATCATTCCCTGGTGGTGAATCATATAGCTCTGGACGATCTTGCCGGCCGGTTCGGCACCGTCCTGGGAATATCCGAAATCGATGGCTTCATAGAATCCATAGTGGCCGAGTAGCCCCTTTTCCCGAAGATTTGCCAGGTTTTGTATCACTTGCCGGGGCCGCATCGAGATTGCCATACAGGATGCATAGGGGGACACGACGCGGCGTTCACCGAGACCCTGTGCCAGGCCCAGTCCGGGTACACCAAAGGCGCGATACTGATAATTGAAATTCCTGTCGAACTGATAGTAGGCAGATTCAGAAATTCCCCACGGGATGTGTGCTCTTTTTGCGAACTCGATCTGGACGTCAACAGCGGCGTGACAAGCTTGCGTTAGCAGTGTTTGGCGTGGCATTCGCAGCAGCAGGGAAGGCAAAAGATACTCGAACATCGTTCCTCCCCAGGAGAGAAGCACAGGGGTTCCGTTACTGCGGCTGAAGGGTCTACCCAGATGGATCCAATGGCTGTATGGCACGTCGCCTCTGGCGATGGCAATCAGGCTGGCTAGTCTTGCCTCGGAGGCCAGGAGATCGTAATAGTTGCGATCAAGCTGGCCAGTACTGCAATTGTATCCGAGGTGAAACACCTGTCGTTGTTGGTCGAAGAGAAACGAGAAATCCGCCTCCTGAAAATAACCCTCCGCGATTTGACTTAACTTATCTAAATCTTCGATCAGGTAAGCAGTGGCCTTTTCGGATTGTATTAGGGCAGAACGGAACCTGCTGTTCCAGTCGAGAGCTGCCGTTGTCTCCTCATTTCTGTCAGCATCCGCAAGGATCTGGTCGAGCAGTGACAACTGCTCAAGGGCTTGTCGGCAAGCTTCGGGCACATCTTCCAGAGGAGAGGAACCGTCCAGCAGAACTTGAATCGAGTTCCACGCTGGGGCGAGTTCCTCAGGAATTTTCGCCGGCCGGTATAAATCCGGAGGCTCATTCAAGAGGAGTTCCCACGAGGCAAGAGTTTCGATCTCCCTGCGGGTCTGGAACAGCGAGTCATGAAGCAGACTGGAATAAGTCCGAAGTTCACGCAGCGTCGATGGGTGGAGTATTCCACCGCCTGCATCCAGTAGCTCACCAAGCAACTCGTGGCAGCTGGGAGCTATTTCTTCGCACAGGTGGCTTACGGTGGCGGCCCATCGCGGCCCGGGTGGGCAGGCGATAATCTCCCTTTCCAGCTCTTCAAGGCGTTCCAGGATGGCACGCTTGGCCGAGTCTAGCTTGCTGATCCGAAGGCTGGAGAGAGACTCCCGGAAGGTGGCGATGGTGTCGAGAATACCCTCCCGTTGCTGTGTACGCACCAGCGGGACTCTGAGAATCGCCTGGCAGCTTTCCTTGACGGTGAGGAGGGCCGCCGACAAGTTTCCACTGTCTACCGTTGAAACGTAACGGGGCTCGAGAGGGTGCAAGGTTCCGGTCTCATACCAGTTGAGGAAGTGTCCCCGGTAACGCTCCAGCTTTGCCATATTCTCCAGGGTATTCAGAAGCCGGGCAGTAACGGTTGACGAGGTCAGATAGCCGAGTTCGTAAGCGGCGATGGTTGCCATCAAAAGCATTCCGAGGTCGGTCGGGGACGTTCTACGAGCGACGACGCCCCGCGGATCCTCCTGGAAGTGATCAGGGGCGAGCCAGTGATCTTCGGGCCCGACGAATCTCTCGAAGAAACTCCACGTTCGACGAGCTATTATACGGATCTCTTGTTCCTTATCGGGCGATAGCGACTCCTCTGATTGGGGCGGAGCCTTGCTCAACCAGGCACTGATCTGGGGGGACAAACCCCAGACAATTAAAAAGGGGAGCGCTGCCCACACATTAGAAGGATGGACGGTGAGAATTGCCAGAAACCCCACTGCGGCCAGTGCGGGAGCCGACCACATCTTTCTCCAGAACAGGGAGGACGGGCTGTTGTCTAACTGACGATAGGAGGAATGGGAAGCGGGAGTCCACTCGAGCAGGTGTTTTCGGGTAAAGAGCAGGCGAATCAGGGTTCGAACGATTGCATCGATGATACGGATGGCGGTGAACGGGATCAGTACGATAGCCAGTAGCCATCGCGAGCATTCCAGGCGCAAGGACCAGCCCATGCCACGGAGTACGAGCTGGGGCGTGGCTAACCGGCGCAAGGTGGCGAGTGCGGAAGGGAAAAGTGGAGCAGCCAGGACGGAAGCAGAGAAGATGGTCCAGAGCCAGGCCGAACCCGGTAACCAGATCCAGCCCGAGAAAAGGAGGAGAAGAAGCGACGGGTTGATCAGCGAGCGGCGAAGGTTGTCCAGGATTTTCCATCGACCCAGGACGGTCAATGCCCCCGGCCGCTGACGAGGCAAGAATCCGAGTAGCCACGGCAAGAGCTGCCAGTCTCCGCGGGTCCAGCGGTGCATGCGCTCTACATAGCCGAGTACGGAGGGCGGAAAATCTTCCAGTACCGAGACGTCGGATATCAGACCGGCACGTCCGAGCAGGCCTTCGAGGAGATCATGACTCAGTATAGAGTTTTCAGGAATGCTGTCACCGATACTGCGTTCGAATCTAGCGACTTCGTAGATTCCTTTGCCGGCGTAATTTCCTTCTGAAAACAGGTCCTGGTAAACGTCAGAGACAGCATGACTGTAAAGGTCGAGTCCTTTTTCTCCTGAAAGGATCTGTGAAAACCGCGTCTGGTCAGTGCCCTGGGGATCGATCTCGATGCGCGGCTGAAGAATGGTGTAACCGCGCTCCACGCGGTCGGAACCAGGCTTGAACCGAGCCCGGTTCAGGGGATGCGCCAGAGTTCCTACCATACGCTTCGCGCTCTCCGGGGGCAAAACGGTGTCGGCATCCAGGGTGATCACGTATCGAGTCTTGTCGAGCACCTGTGAGTTTCCAATGATCTGATGGGGACTCCTGGCTTTTCCCTCCAGGATTACCTGGTTGAACTCGTGCAGGATTCCTCGCTTGCGCTCCCAGCCCATCCATTTTCCTTCCTGGGGATTCCATAAGCGCTCACGGTGGAAGACGAGGAAGGGCTTGTTCAGGCTAGTCCCATACTGTTGATTGAGGCGCTCGATACCCTCAGCCATCCGGGCGACGATCTCTTCGTCGCCCTCGAGCTTTTCTGCCTGTGCATCCCGGAAACTGGTAAGAGCAGCAAAATAGAGATTCCCGTCCTGATTGGCGAGATGGTGCAGTTCCAGCCTCTTGAGGAGGGATCTCACGTCGTCTTCTTCCCCAATCAGCGCCGGAACGGCAATCACCGTCTGAAGAGATGCAGGAATCCCGCTGCTGAGATCCAACTTGGGAAGAAAAGACGGTCTTACCAGGAGTACGACCAGGAAGTTCACCAGCTCGAAGGCGAAAACAGAAGCTGGAGTAAACAGTATGGCAACCAGGAAGAATATTCCAAGGGTCGTGAGGGGACCCGAATCGAGTGCATAATTGCAAAGCCCGAGTGTCAGTAGACTTGTAACGACCAGAATCGAACCGATATAGACGAGCAGTATTTTTTCCCGCAGGAAGTCAATGAACCTTTGATGCCAGGGAAAATCAACGCCGAGTTGGTCGTACAGGATCTTTTCACCGTGGCGATCGACAAGGTAGTATCCGACATGTCTACGCGGGGGACTCGTTTCCGATGCGTTGCGTGCAAGATCGATGACCGAACGAGCGATGACCTCCTCGGATTTCCCGCTCCGCCGCGCAATCTGCTCGAGCTTGCTTCGGTAGTAGTCGCGACTGGCGAAGTCCATTCGGGTATAAACATTGGCAGGATCTTCACGCAGGATTCTCTCCACTCTGGAGACCGATTCAAAAAAGCCCTTCCAATCGAGCGTAGCAAGCCGATGCAGGGACGAAACACAATTAACGATCTGCTCTTCGTAGTCGTTCTCGGGAATTCTCGCTTCCGGTTCACCGGTTTCGAACTCAGGATGAGGGGTCCTGTCTCCATAGGCCTCAAAGAGAACGGAGATTTGGCTTGCCAACGTCTCAAGAACGACCAGGCGCAGCATGGTAGGAAGCGCCCAGACCTCTCCGATTGTCAAATAGTGAGGATAAGCATCGAGGAAGCGGACCAGCCAGTCTGAGTCAATGGTTGCCTTTTCGGACTCGACGACTACTCGTGCCAGGGCATAGGCTCGAGACCGGCCGGCAAAACGGCCTGTTCGAAAGGTGGGAAGCCGTTTCAGGAATCCTCGTTTCAGGCTCTCTTTGACGAGATTGACTGCTTCCTGGATCCGGTAATCATTGTCAATCAGCCACTCGCTGGCACGTGACTGGCGAACCTCCAGGTCGGCCTCAGACATGAGCTTCTGCAGCTGTGCCCGGAGGACTTTCTCGAGGTCAGCAATATGAACTCGAAGCCGGCTGAAGTCCTCCGGTTGCACAGAGATCTCGCCCAGGCGGCCAGTAATCGTAGCCAGCCCTTCAGGTGAGTCGAAGTCTTCCTGTACATGGAGGCTCTCCCTCATCCAACTTCCCTGCTGTGCAACAGTCGGCGTTCGGCTTCTTCCTCATGGTTGTTGACTTCATAAGCGGCATCCTGAAGCACCAGGAGTGGAGTCTTGCAGTGGCTGATAAGACTGCGGGCAACTCCTCCGTAGAGCCACTCACGGTCGCCAGAATAGCCATGAGCGCTGAGAACGACCAGGTCGACTTCCTGCCTCTCGGCAAGGTTCTGGATGGCTCGAGGTATTCTACCCGAAATCTCCAGATGGCACTCACAGTTATCACCCAGTGAGAGCTGGCTTTTCTGCTGGTCGAGATAGGATTCGGCAGCGGCGCGATTTAGGTCGATGAGTCTTTGAGCTACCTCCTCCTCTTCAGGGCCCAGGGGAAATCCTCGTGCCATCTCAGGCACCTGGACCACATGAGCGATCAGCAGAGTTGCGTTGTGGTAGGACGCGACGGTAGCAGCAAGGCAGAGCGCCCATTCAGCGCGTCTTGAGCCATCCAGAGGTACGAGAATGCGACGATAGGGAGTAGCTTCGGGAAATGTCATTCGCTCCTGGGCTGGCCGAACCAGCATGATTGAGATAGACGCAGCCGATATGACCTGATGGAGGGTTGGCCCAAAATCGAACTTGCCCGTGCCCTGATGGCCGTGACTGGTCAAAACGATCAGGTCGGCTTCATGCTCTCGACTGCATCTCAGGATCTCCTCCGAGGCTTTTCCTTCTGCCACCATTGTCTTGACTTCCAGACCGGTTGGACGAAGTCGCTGCTTGATTTCGACCAAGTATGCCTGAGCCTCAGCACGACGAGTTCGCCATTCGACGGCATCGACCGGGCCGTGTTCTTCATAACCCCTCTCCA
>DATGOF010000590.1:0-5042 GCA_035306285.1 Acidobacteriota bacterium
CCACACTGCTCGGCGGCTCGCTTGGCGTTAGGGGGATACGAGCCACGTCCTGCGAAGTATTCCGGGTATTGGCGGAGGCGGAGGGATCGGAATTCACAATCAGGTCCCAGTCTCGCGGACCCTTCTTCTGGGCTACCAGCAGATACTCTCCGGCAGCAATGGTCTGGTCGCCGAACTGCAAGGTTGCTTCAGTTGTCAGAGTCGTTTGCTGATTCATTCCCATCCTCCAGACCATCCCTTCGTAGGCCTGTCCGAGCATGTCGCGTCCTTTCAACTGCGGCCTACCATATTCAATGGTGATCTTCTTGCCGCTGATCTCAACAGATGCCGTACCTCGGGAAGCCGCGGGCTGAGCGAGGGCGGTTGTCAAGCAGGTTAGGCTGAACAGAGTCACCAGAATCAGAATCCGTTTCATCAGAACTATCTCCTTCGTAAAGTAATTTGTCTTTTTTTGAGCTGTCGACCAATCGTTCTCATTTGAATAGATTGTCCAAAGCGTCTTTCAGTGTTTCGAACTCAAAACGATAGCCACTCTCGAGTGCTTTGGCGGGAACCACCCGTCGGCCGTTCAGAAGCAGCGTATCTCCCATTTCACCCAATAGTAGTCGCATTAAAAGCGCCGGTGTTTTCATAAACGTCGGTCGCCCTAATGCGTTCCCGAGACTCTTTGTAAAATCACGGTTCGTGACAGGGTGAGGAGCGGTCGCATTGACTGGCCCCGAGATCCCTTCGGAAGTCAGAAGAAAAGCGAGGAGTCGTAGGTGGTCGCGAATATGGATCCATGAAATGTACTGTTCGCCCGTTCCCAGTACTCCTCCCAGACCCAGTCGAAACGGAATCAACATGGGGACCAGTGCCCCTCCCTCCGTAGAGAGTACCAGTCCCGTTCTGACGCACACAACTCGAACGCCCAGCTCCGACGCCTTCCCTGCTTCTCTCTCCCATTCAACACAAACCTCGCTGAGAAAGCCGGTTCCTGCCGGACTGCTTTCGTCCAGGATCTCGTCACCTTGATTCCCGTAGTAGTCTATCCCTGAACCGCAGATAAGAACTCGAGGTGGGTTGTCGCAGCGACGCATGGCTTCGACCAGATACCGCGTCCCTAGAACGCGACTGTCCCGGATCATCTTCTTCCTGGTGCGGGTCCAGCGAGCAGCAATTGGAGCTCCGGCCAAGTGAACGAAACCATCCAACTGTTCGAGGCTAAGAAAGTCGGGGGGACCTTTAGTTACGTCCCAGATTACGACCTTACTGTCCGCAAATGAATTCCTGACTCGTGTGGAATCCCTGACGAATAGCACCGGCTGATGTCCCGCAGCCTTCAGGTGCCCGACCAGGTGCCCTCCAATGAAACCCGTGGCTCCGGAGATTCCAATCTTCAGGGGGTGCTGCATGACCCCCTATTCTACTAGCAGCCTGAATCAAGGTGAACTCACCACCCCGCATTAGCTATCAAGCGAAAGGAGACACCGCCAGGGAACGCAATCAATTCACTCGAGCTGTGGACACATAAACCTGCGGACTCTTTCAGAGGGATACTCAACAGGTGGCTTTAGTGAGTGGCTGCAGGCTTTCGGGTGACTGCGCCGCCTCTCTGTTGAAACTTCTTTGACGTCCAGATTGGCGGCAGGGAAGATGATCGGTGGGGCTCCAGTTCAAAACACGACTCTCAAAATGGCTGGGGGACAGGGATTCGAACCCCGATAGCGTGGTCCAGAGCCACGTGTGTTGCCGTTACACCATCCCCCAGCAGTTCAGAAACCGCGCCTGGCTGGTCAATACCCCGTGTTTAAGGTTTAACTATTATAGCAGACGACTTTCGCCGTGCAGACTGCTAACCCACCACTTCGAGGCGGGCAACAGATGCCTCCCACAATTCGAGAGCTTGTTTGAAATCAGTATCCGCTGAGCGGGAGCGAAGAAGGTTTTCTGCCTTCTCCTTATCCGCCTGAGCACGATTGCGATCGATTTGCTCGGGTCTTTCTGCTGATTCGGCTAGAATCGACACTCTATCAGCCAGAACTTCCACAAATCCCCAGCTGCAGAAGATCCGGTGTTCCTTACCTTCAAACCGATAGCTGATCACTCCAATCTTGAGCTCGGAAAGCAAAGGAGCATGCCCCGGAAGAATACCCAGGTAACCTTCAATTCCCGGCACACTGACCCAGTCTACTTCTCCGGCGAAAAGAAGCTCACGGGGAGTGACAATCTCGAGTTGGAGTTTATTCGGGCGTTCAGCCATTGGAGCTATGCCCCTCTCAATTCCTTAGCCCGTTCAAGGGCCTCTTCGATTCCTCCCACCATGTAAAATGCCTGCTCCGGCACATCGTCATGTTTTCCTTCAGCAATCTCCTTGAATCCTCTGATTGTGTCAGCGACCGGTACATATTTTCCCGGGATACCCGTGAATTGCTCCGCTACAAAGAAAGGCTGTGACAGGAACCTCTGAATCTTGCGGGCTCGGGACACGATCAATCTGTCTTCTTCTGACAGCTCGTCAATTCCGAGAATTGCAATAATGTCCTGCAAATCCTTGTATCGCTGCAGGATATTTTGAACCGTTCTGGCAACCGTGTAATGTTCCTCACCTATAAAACGAGGATCGAGAATTCGACTGGTTGACGCTAGCGGGTCGACGGCTGGATAGATACCCTGCTCGGCAATACTCCGTTCCAGGTTAGTGGTTGCGTCCAGGTGGGCGAAAGTTGTCGCCGGAGCCGGATCGGTGTAATCGTCTGCCGGTACGTAAATTGCCTGAATCGAGGTAATCGATCCTTTGCGTGTACTGGTGATTCGTTCCTGCAGTTCCCCCATTTCTGTAGCCAGATTAGGTTGATATCCGACAGCCGAGGGCATTCGACCGAGCAGAGCAGATACTTCAGATCCTGCCTGGGTGAAGCGGAAGATGTTATCGATAAACAACAGTACGTCTTGACCCTCTTCATCCCGAAAGTATTCGGCAACCGTCAGTCCGGTCAAGGCCACTCGGAGCCGAGCTCCAGGAGGTTCCGTCATCTGCCCATAGATCAAAGCTGCCTTGTCGATGACGCCGGATTCGTTCATCTCCAACCAGAGATCATTCCCTTCGCGCGTTCGCTCACCGACTCCCGAGAACACCGAAAAGCCGCCGTGTTGAGTGGCAATCCGGTTGATCAACTCCATGATGATTACTGTTTTCCCGACACCGGCGCCGCCGAAGAGACCGATCTTACCGCCTTTGGCAAACGGCTGTATGAGATCGATGACTTTTATTCCCGTTTCGAGCATTTCAGTTTCTACATTCTGATCCTCGAGGCTGGGCGGCTGGCGATGAATGGGGTAGGTCTTTTCCGCTTCAACAGGGCCCTGTTGATCGACAGGTTGTCCCAGAACGTTCATGATCCGGCCGAGAGTACCTCGCCCTACGGGCACTGAAATCGGCGCACCGGTGTCGACCGCTTTCATTCCCCTCACAACGCCATCGGTGGGCTCCATAGAGACACACTTGACGACACCTTCGCCCAGATGTTGCGCCACTTCCGCCGTCAAACTGATCGGCACGGGAGTATCAAATCCCTCGGAAGTTACATGAATGGCGTTTAGTATCTCCGGCACATGGCCTTCCTCGAAGCTAATGTCCAGTACAGGCCCCACGACCTGTACAACCTTGCCCTCAATCTGTGACATGCTCTCTAGCTCCTCGATTCTTGCAACGCATTGGCGCCGCTCACTATCTCAATGATCTCGGTGGTAATTGAAGCCTGGCGAACGCGATTGATATGCAGTGTGATCTTCTCGATCATCTCCTTCGCATTGCGCGTTGCCGAGTCCATGGCCGTCATGCGAGCCCCGTGTTCCGATGCCTCTGACTCAAGCAGAGCACGATAAATCTGGGTTTCCACGTGCTTCGGCAAGAGACGATCTAAAATCACAGCAGGTGGTTGCTCATAAATGTAGTCCATGAGCGGGTAGCCCGACAGGTCCGTATCGAGTCGTCGAATCGGTAGCAGAGGCTCGATGACCACCTTCTGCGAGATAACCGACTTAAACTCGTTGTAGACCAGATAGACCGAGTCAAGCTCACTCTGGACGTAATAGGTCATTATATTTTGCGCAATCTGCTGGGCGTACTCATAATCGACCTGGCTCATGATGTTCAGGTACTCGTGGCGGATCGGCCAGGGTCGGGTCTTAAACCACTCATAGCCTTTCCTTCCCACCAGGGTCAGACTGAGCGTTTCATTGACCGCCTCGTCTTCAATAAACTGCACTGCCGATCGGATGATATTGGCATTGAACGCGCCGCAGAGACCTTTATCCCCGGTGATCACCACAAGCATCGTCTTGTCTGAATTCCGCTGGGCCAGCAACGGATGCCGGCTGGCATCCACTCTGGTAGCCAGCGAATTAAGAACGGACAACATCCGATTGGCATAGGGTCTGGCCGCAAAAATGCGGTCTTGAGCGCGCCTCAGCTTGGAAGCTGACACGAACTTCATCGCTCGTGTAATCTGCTGAATGTTCTTGACTGATCGAACACGTCTTCGCAAGTCGATCAGGTTGCCACTGGACATTCTCTACTCCTCAACAAAATTGGTGCCAAGCAAGCCTCACAATGGCGCTGCACCGCTCGACCAGCTTCAAACCAGCAACAATTCTGCTTTCTTCAACTCGCCTGAAAGGGCTTGTCGGCTGCACGAAGCCGGGCGTCACGCGACCTGCTGCTCCTTAAACTGTGTCTTGAAATCGGTAATCGCCTCCTGGATCTTCTCCCGCAACTCATCATCCAGCTCACCCTTCTCTCTGATTGTGGCCAGAAGGTCTCCCTTGTTGGTTTCCATGAACTCCAAAAGACCACCTTCAAAAGCACGAACTTGCTCGATCGGGAGATCATCCAGAAAGCCATTGGTTCCCGCGAAAATTACGACAATTTGCTTCTCCGCGGCCAACGGCCTGTACTGGTCCTGTTTGAGGATTTCAGTCAAACGGGCGCCGCGCGCTAGCTGTTGCTGGGTAGCCCGGTCAAGGTCAGAACCAAACTGGGCGAAAGCTGAAAGCTCTCG
>DATGOF010000591.1:0-4160 GCA_035306285.1 Acidobacteriota bacterium
TGGTCGTCTCCGGAGGGCATACGAACCTCTACCTTTTTGAAGGACCGGGTCATTATGAGCTACTGGCCAAGACGAGGGATGATGCAGCCGGCGAAGCCTTTGATAAGCTCGCCAAGAAGCTAGAACTCGGGTACCCGGGAGGTCCTGTTATTGATCGGCTGGCCCGGCTGGGGAACCCCGAGGCGATAAAGTTTACACTTCCGAAAATCAGTGATCAGAGCCTTGATTTCAGCTTCAGCGGTCTAAAAACAGCCGCTCTGCGCTACATTGAATCGGCAGGAATAGCTCCTGTGACTCCCGATGCACTCCAAGAGCCGGAGAAGCTCTCTCCACAGTTGCTGGATCTTGTCGCCAGTTACCAGAATGCTGCTATCGCACAGTTGGTTGACCGTTTGCGAAAGGCAAGGGAACTCAGGTCCATCCGATCGATCCAGATTTCTGGAGGTGTATCCTGCAACCGTCAACTTCGACATGTCATGACCCAGGTATTTGAAGAAGAGGGCTGCCCCGTCTATTTCCCGCGGCCTGCTCTCACGACTGACAACGCCGCAATGATTGCTGCGGCTGCCTATCACCGCCTGTTAGCCGGGAGTTCAGATCCCTGGACGTTGTCGGCCGACCCCAATCTGGCTCTGTCTGTAAACCGGGATCAGAGCCTGCAATGAAGCGCACTCCCGCCGGACCCTATACATCGCTTGAAGAGAACTTGATGGTGATATTTGCATTACTCGAGGGTATGGCGGATGTAGAAGAGGCTCGATCGCTTCTAAGCGCTTATCTTAAAACATCAACAGAACGAAATAAACTACCTGTGGAATATGAAACTTTCTTGATTCGTCTGTACTTCGACAAGTGCCACAAGGAGTTTCAAACCAGTGAACGAGATTTAGGAGAATAAGAAAACCACCAGGCGATTTCCCGGCCTCGTATCTTCCGTGTCGTTTGAATTCGACTTCTCTTCTCGCTGTACTTTGCTCGCAGCCTGCGTAGCTCATACCAGGCAGCAATAGAAGAACGCTCCTTTGCCAGGATATAGAGAACAATTCCGATATCTCGTACCCACATATGCGGGAAACAGCGCCAGAAGACGGAGCTGTCAATGTTTTTCCAGCGCATCAGAAATCGATTCTTTACCGAATGGTAGTTGATCTGGCTGTCCACCGACCTTCGTTTTTCCGGCAGGACCTTGCGCACATGAAATGCAAGGGCATCGGGAACGTAGAGTGCTTCCCAGCCACGCAGCCGTGCTCTCCAGCTGAGATCGGCGTCCTCACGGTATGCGAAGAAATCTTCGTCGAGGAATTCTCCCTGACTCTCGAGCAGGTCGTCATAAAGGCTTTTTCTGACCACAACAGCCGCTCCGGTGATGCCGAAAACAAACTCTAGCCTGTCATACTGCCCTACATCCGGTTGATTGCTGCCCCGGTCAAAATGTCGCTGTTGCGGTGTAAAGTAAATTCCGGTGCTATCAAAGACAAAGGCTCCCTCCTTCCTGACGGGCGTGCCGCGCTCGTCCATCCGTAGAAGCTTACCGCCAGCCAGCCCGACGGCCGGATAACGGTTCACATTCATTAGCACTAATTCGAGGTAATCCGGAGTCAGGACGACATCCGGATTGAGAAGCAGAGCGAATTCAAAGTCTTCCCCCTCCAGCAAACGATTGTGAGCAACCGAAAATCCGAGATTAGTAGCGGATGCTTCGATCTCGACACCGGAGACCGAGCGGGCCTGCTGAAGAGTACTGTCGGTTGACCCATTGTCGATCAATTTGATCCGCACCGTGACCGTTTGTGAAAGGATGGACTCCAGACAAGGCTTAATGTATTGCTCATGGTTGTGGGTGACGATAGTGACCAGAACTGAAGTCCGGCTGTTGGAGTCGCCGGTTAGCACCGCCATCCTGCACCAAGCATGCGAATCAGAAGCCCCAGCTTTACCGGCAACCAGATTAAGGGAAGGCTCACGATATGATGTTTTTTCCAGTATTGGATTAAGTTTGCATAGAATATCTTTAAAAACTCCTTCTGGGGTAGCGTATCCAGTGAAATGCCGCCCCGGTGCCTTCCAACGATGGTGGGACAAAAGAGGATCTTCCATCCTTGCTTCTTGAGTCGTAGGCAGAAGTCGACGTCTTCGAACCAGGCAGGCCAAAAATCTTCATCAAATCCGCCGACCCCATCCCAGGCACGCTTGCGCATCAGCCAGAAGGCAGCGGCCGGCTGTTCTCGGATCGGGCGGCAAGCCCCATTTTGCTCCTCCAAGGGTTGGGGAGCAGGAGAGGATTTGAACAATTGCAGGACCTCATCGAAAAATAGAGCGTCAGCAATTACATTGAATACGGTTGGGAAGGGTCGAAGCTGGAAAGCATGCTGGAGCTCCCCCTGTTCATCTTCCAGATAAGCCGCCATCAACCCCGCGTCGGGGTTCTCATCGAGTTTCTGAACAAGAGGCCGCACAGCCTCTGGATAAATGGATACATCGGGATTTAAAAGCAGAATATGAGCGCTTGCCGCCTGACGAATCCCCTCATTCGCGGCTGCCGCGAAACCACGATTGGTGTTCCAGCGAATCAGCCGGACGTTGGGCCATTCCCCCGTACAATTGAAACTGGAGTCTGTGGATCCATTATCCATAACCAGAATCTGTGTCTGGTTCCCTAGCGGTGCTAGCGAAACCAGCAGCCGTTGGAGGTAGTTTCCGCTGTTCCAATTCACGATAACGACGCTCACGTCCACAATCGGCCTGAAATTTACCACAGGATTTCAGTAAGATGATACCGGCATGGGATTGCAGTGGTTACAACGGGAAAATAGCCGGGGCTGGTTTGACGAGGAGTTTCGGATTGCTCCTGAATTCGTTCGCGATCCTGCCCTGTTCTGCAAGCGAAACAAAGCGACGCAAATACTTGATTGTGCCGCAAGACAGATCTATAGGGTCAGCCTTCCCATCGGCCGCCGGATGCGCTCCTGTTTCGTCTATATCTTCCGGAATCTGTCGCTGAACCGCGCATTTCGCCTCCCGTATGCACTTCGCTGCCTGGAAGTTTCTCAGAAACTACATCAGCATGGTTTTCTTACTTTCCGCTGCGTCGCAGCTTTTCGCCCTAAAGGAGAGCTTCTGAACTGGAATAGCGTATTGGTGGCTACCGAGATCGAGGAAGTGTTCGAGCTTCCTTCATCAGGAAATCATCACTACCCAGTTCACCCCAAGCTGCCTCTTTCACGAACCGTGACAGAGCAGCTGGCTGCAGAACTCGCACGCTTCCACAGACGAGGATTCTTTCATGGCGATTTAAAGACACGCCACATCTTGGTGCGTCCACCCGCCAGTTTAAGTGATCACGGATCCTTTCGATTTTTCTTTGTCGATTTGGAGAAAACTCTTTATCTGCCGTATCTACCACCATTCTGTCGTGACATTTTAGCGGTTCGCGATCTGATTCAAATATTTGCTTCTCTATCCGGACAAGACCATCTGCTTCCCAGCTCTGGTCCTCATAAAGCATTTCTTAAAAGTTACTTAGACGCTAAAAGCTTATCCTCTTCTCGAAGGCTACGAATCCAACGAGTGCTGTCTCTGTATGGTCCCAAAGGCAAACTTCGTCAGGGTGATACTCTGGTCCGTGGGCTGTTTGCTTCCCTTTACACTCAGAGGAACGCAAGCGATACCGATTCCTCCGATGTTGAATACCTTTAGGAAGTACGAGTTCGCATATCGGAGGAGACCTCTTCAATCGTTGTTCGGAAACGAGCTTTGACCGGCCACTTCATCAAGCCGTAAATCAACCCGGCTTCGTTGATCGTAAGAATGTAAGCGTTATCGATCCAGTCTTCGATTTGATGCTCCCAGATATTTCCGGAAGCGACAGCAGGAGAGATCGAATAGCTTCCTGGTCGAATTTCGGGAATCTTGAACTTGAAAGCCACGCTGACTGTGCAGCCCGCCCGAGCTAATGGAAGGTCGAGTCCTGCATAAGACGTATTCGAGGCGGCCAGTTCCATTCCCAGGCGATCACGAATAGTAAAGCCGATAATCGGGTGCTTTACGGTTCTATGGAATCGAGCCGAAACAATCAGTTGGAGTTCTTCGCCGGGGTTCGCCCCATTGACCACCTGGTTTTCTTCTCCCAGAAGGATCACACCGATGATCTCGGCTCCTCC
>DATGOF010000592.1:0-2190 GCA_035306285.1 Acidobacteriota bacterium
AAACCGACATCGTAGAATATTAAGAAAACGGCCAGGATGAATAAATCAATCAGGATGAGAAAAATCCAATTCGCAAGCGCCTTTCCGAAAAAGAGAACTCCCCGATCGACAGGCGCAAGGATGATCGCACCGAGTGTCCCCTCCTCTCGTTCCGATTGAAACGACCGATTCAGCTGAATAATGCCGGGAAAGAGCAAAGCCACCCAGAGAATTCCAGGTGCAGCATCATCTATGGCCCGATTGCCCGGGTCAAACGCAAACTTGAAGATCACCAGGATCAACAAACCGAAAAAAAGCGTCGTCATGAAGGCCTGACGACTGCGATATTCGATGCGCAGGTCTTTGGCTGCCAACAACCATATCAGAGAGAGACTTTGCATGCGTGCTTGCTAATCTTCCACAATTTGAAAGTACAGCTCCTCGAACTGATTGTCGTCTATTTGATCCCTTGCGGCCTCATACATGAGCTCCCCTCGCCGCATGATGAGGACCCGATCAGCCAGCGTCAATCCCTCTGTCAGGTTGTGAGTAATTAAGATAACGGTGCGGCCCTGTTCTTTGAGCTGCCGCAGCACGTCAGTCAGAAGACGACTTCCATGCTGGTCCAGTCCCGCGTACGGTTCGTCCAGCAGAAGCAACTGGGGCTCGTGGAGGAGGGCTCGGCCCAGCGTCAACCGCTGCTTCATTCCACTCGAGTAGGTGGCTACCAGTTGATTCCTGGCGCGAGAGAGGTCCATCTTCTCCAGCATTGAGGTAGCCCGCGCGGCCGGTTCTGACAACCCGTAAAGCCTTGCAAAAAAATGGAGATTCTCGAAACCGCTCAATTGCCCGTAAACGAGGCTCTGATGGGACACATACCCAATCAGTCTTCGCAATTGGAGAGTGTCTCTGTCGAAAAAGATGAGTGTTCCGGATGTTGGTTTGGACAGTTGCGCGATCAGTTGGAGCAGTGTCGTTTTACCGGCACCGTTAGGCCCGAATAATGTCAGGAACTGCCCCTTCTCAATAGTAAGGCTGACCTTTCGAACAGCAGTTACCGGACCGAACCTCTTGACGACTCGAGTTAGTTCGAGGACTCGGGTGGAAGTACGGGTTTGCAAGCCTTCACCGCCGTCGGGAGTTCTTCTGAGTCTTCTCAATCTCCTGGAGAATCTCTATTGCCTTGTATTCCAGGTCGCCCTTAAGACGTTCATAGTCTTCGTTAGAAAGCTTCCCCATCCGAAAATCCATTTCAACATCTTTCAGGTCGGCAACCAGCTGTTCCTTCCTCTCCTCCAGGCGCTCCAATTCTCCCGGCTCGAGGTCTTCACTCGTCGCGGAAGATTCCTGCAAGAGGGGCCACGCAATGTAAAGAACGATCCCAATGAAGAACAGGGGAGCGACGAGCATTTCCATGACTACTCTGACAGCTCCTCTTGGAGCATCCTCCGATACTTCTCGTCGATCTCCGACACAGGCTCATGGGAGGCAGCGGACAAGTCTCCGGCATTGTCTACTCGCAACTTGCGGACAACGCCCCAGACCAGCAACCCTCCGAACATAAGGCCGACAAAGGGCAAGATCCAGCCGATCAGATTAAAGCCCTCGGCCTTTGGTGCTGCATAGACCATCGAACCATAACGAGCTTCAAACTCACCGTATATTTCCTGCTGGCCCGCTCCTTCGTCCAGCATCTTTTGAATGTCGCTGATTAGCTGGGGAGCCACTCCGCATTCGTCGCCACACTGCCCGAGCTGGTGAGGACAGCCGCAAATGCACATAAGATCCGTCTTGGCCCGATCCAAGGTCTCGTTTCCTGGTTGAACCGTTCCCGGTTGAGCCAAAACTGCAAATGAAAAGAGCAACAGGAGAGCCAGTAGAATCACACAAACCCGGCTAGTGAATCCAACGGGGACAGGGGCTTCCGTTCCCTGGACGCTCCTATTTGTCACAAACGATGCCCTTGTATCGATTCCCCTTCGCCCACCAACAAACTCGAAACTCTTTTGCGCGAAACACGACGGTTTCCACGATCGGCTAGGCCGCCTCATCCTGGACCTCCTTCTGCTTCCGGCGAACAGCCGAAGCCGGCTTTTTGTCTGGGAACAAGACGAACAACCCTCCCAGAGCCATTATAGCGATTCCAAGCCATATCATCTGAACCAGCGGATTGACGAAGACGTGGAAAGTGACATTACCCTCACTGTCCCA
>DATGOF010000593.1:0-3936 GCA_035306285.1 Acidobacteriota bacterium
CTCCTCGTCCTCCGTAGTAACCCATTCGATAAAAATCAACGTAAAACTGTCCCGGAGGATCCATGCTGACCATTAGGTCCAGCGATTCACCGGGAAGCGCGCTGGTTCGAGACAGATAGCCTTCAATTGCCGACGAACGCAGTCTGCGGATCAGAGGATAGGAGGCCTGTGTAATAGGGTCGTCGAAACGGGTATACTGCAGTTGCCATTCGACCGTACCTTCATTCTGATTTTCGGAAACCGTCGGGTTGTCTTTTCTTTGCTGCGGGGAAGAGCGTACAAATGGTGCCATCAGCGGGACCGAGGTCAATCCAGCCGCCGTTTTGAAGAAGCGCCGCCTGCCATAATTCCGCCTGTCAGTCATCAGTTCTACCTTTCTAGAGGGGGATCGGAATATGGCATCAAAATGTATGAATCCATCTAAAAAGTCAAAGATAAACTTTTCAGGAAGCGGCTGTTCGTGTAAGGTAGGGGCTTCACCAGCATTGCTTCGCTGGGAGATCGAATCCCCGAATTGAACCAACGATCTGAGGAGGAATTGAATGTCGGTCGAACCGAGATTGAAACGTTTGTTCGCAGCAGATGGCAACTGCTTCGATGTCGCGATAGATCATGGCTTTTTCAATGAGTTTGGCTTTCTTGCTGGGATCGAAGACATGCGAAAAGCGATCCAGACCATTGTTAAAGCCGACCCTGATGCAATTCAGCTCAGCCCAGGCCAAGCTCGTATCTTGCAATCAATTCCCGGACGGCAGAAACCCTCCCTGGTTTTCCGGACGGACGTTGCTAATGTGTATGGAAAGGAATTGCCCCGTCACTTGTTCAGCCAGCTCATCGACCGACCGGTCGAGCAAGCGCTCGCCCTCGATGCATGCTGTGTTGTAGTCAACCTGCTGCTTCTCCCGGAGCAGCCCGAACTTTATCATCAGTGTGTTGCGAATGTGGCGAAACTGAAGCCGGAATGTGAACGTTACGGGATGCCCCTGATGGTCGAGCCGCTGGTGATGCAATCCAATGAAAAGAGTGGCGGTTATATGGTAGATGGCACGATCGAGAAGATCCTTCCTCTTGTCCGACAGGCCGTTGAACTCGGTGCCGACGTCATAAAGGCCGATCCCTGTGACAATATCGAGGAGTATCACCGAGTTATTGAAGTGGCTTCCGGAATACCGGTTCTCGTCCGAGGAGGCGGGCGGGCTCCCGAGCAGGAAATTCTCGAACGTACCGAACAGCTGATGAAGCAGGGCGCTTCCGGTATTGTCTATGGTCGAAATGTTATCCAGCATCCGAATCCGTCTGGTATGACTGCCGCTTTGATGGCGGTCGTTCACCAGGGTGCAACTGCTGAGGAGGCAATGAAGATTTTGCAGGGAGCGGGTGCTGATGAGTAGGCGGGTGATCCGATTCGGCGTCATCGGCGCCGGGTTGATGGGAAGAGAATTCGCCAGTGCAGCCGCCCGGTGGTGCCATCTTCTCAATTTGAACTTCCAACCTGAGATTGTGGCTGTCTGTGACCTCAACGAACAGGCAACGGCTTGGTTTTCCGACAACGTGCCCTCGGTGAAGAACGTCACAACCGACTACCGGGAGATTCTGGCTGACTCCGATGTAGAGGCTGTTTACTGCGCGGTGCCCCACAACCTTCATGAAGAAATGTATATCGAGATCATCCGCTCGGGAAAGCATCTCTTTGGTGAGAAGCCCTTCGGGATTGATTTGAAGGCTAATCAAGCCATTCTGGAGGTCATTCGTGAACATCCTGATGTGCTGGTTCGATGCTCTTCAGAATTACCCTTTTTTCCGGGAGCGTTACAGATCTCACGCTGGATCGAAGAGGAACGTTTTGGACAGATTATAGAAGCAGAGGCAGGCTTCTGGCACAGCAGCGACTTGAATCCACAAAAGCCGATTAATTGGAAACGTCAGGTCGCCACCAACGGCGAGTACGGGGTCATGGGTGATCTGGGGATGCACGTCCTTCACGTACCCCTTCGCTATGGCTGGACTCCACGTTCCGTGCGATCGCTCCTTAGTAACATCATCAAAGAACGGCCAGACGGCGCAGGCAACATGGTTCCCTGTGAGACATGGGACAATGCGACCCTGGCTTGCGATGTGCAGAGGGACGGCCAGGAATTTCCTCTAATCCTCTCCACCAAGCGCATTGCACCCGGTCACAATAACACCTGGTTCATCCGAATTTGGGGTACTGAATTTTCAGCCGAGTTCTCGACCCTCTATCCGAAGCAAGTGCGCTACTTGCCCTATCAACCTGGCGGAGAACAGGCCTGGCACGTATTGGATACTCCCTACAAGTCGGCCTACGCCTCCATAACCGGAGGAATTTTCGAGTTCGGCTTCTCGGATGCCATCCTGCAGATGTGGGCGGCTTTTTGTGATGAACTGGTCAACGGTCCCGATGTACCGTTCGGTTGCGTTCGCCCTGAGGAAACTGCCGTGAGTCACAAGCTCTTCACTGCGGCTCTGGAGTCTCAACGAACCGGTACAACCGTAGCCTTGTGATCGGGGGGAAGGCGTTCAAGCCGGCTAGCCAAGGGCGTAGCCACCGTCGATTTCGGTAAAATCAGTAAAATGAGTTTTCTGAAGTCGATTCCACCCATTCCGTGGACAGAGGTGGATACTGTCCTCCTGGACATGGATGGGACTTTACTTGACCTCCACTACGACAACTACTTTTGGCTCGAGTACCTTCCGGAGCAGTGGGCTCAGGCTCACGGCATAGAGATCACGACTGCCCGGCAGCGGTTGATCGAGCGGTATGCCGAGCTTCAGGGCACCTTGGACTGGTACTGTCTCGATTACTGGAGCCGTTCCCTTGAACTCGACATCGTGGCGTTAAAGCAGGAAGTTCAGGATCGGATTAAAGTTCATCCAGGTGTCGTCGAATTTCTAGAGCAGTTGAACGAAGCGGGCAAGCGAGCGGTGCTGGTGACCAACGCTCATCCACAGAGCCTGCAATTGAAGATGGAACGCACACAGCTGGCATCCTACTTTGACCGGACGGTGAGTTCTCACACGATTGGAGTGGCCAAGGAGAACGGCCGGTTCTGGACTCAGTTCCAAGAACTGGAGTCGTTTAACCGAGACCGCACGCTGCTCATCGACGACAGTCTGGAGGTACTGAAGTCGGCGGCGACCTACGGCATTCAATACTTGCTCTTGCCCCTTCAACCGGATAGCCGGAAGGAGGCCAGGAGAGAATCCAGTTTTCCCTCACTGCTCGGGTTCGACGAGATTATGCCAGTTCAAAGGTCCAGGATTGCCCGGTAAGTTCCTCGTACCGGGCTCCAGCGGACGTCGAAGCCCACCTTCCTGCTGACCGCTATCATTCCACGATTTTCCGGGAGAATGTCGGCGACGATTCGGTCCAGCTTTTCATCGTGTCCGATATTGACAAGACGACTTAGGAGTTCAGTGCCCAGCCCTCGTCCCTGGTAGTCATCTCTGATCAGTATCGCGAATTCCGCCTCATTTCGTCCGTGGAGTTTGGTCAGTCGCCCCACACCAAGTATCTCTCCTCGATCGGTTCCTTCAGGAACTATCCTTTCGGCCACCAGCACCATCTCACGGTCATAATCCGGAAAGCAGATCTGAGCCAGACGGCTGTGAGAAATTCTTTCACTTAGCTTAAGCATGTGCAGGTAACGGAGATAAACCGTGTCATCTGATAAAGACTCGTGGAAGGTGACCATCAAAGGTTCGTCCTCCGGCCTAATCGGACGGATCAGAACGTCAATTCCGTCCTTCAGCTTCCAGGGAGACACGTATTGTTCAGGATAGGGACGGATCGATAATCGCGGAAGACTCTCTTCGGAAACAGACGGATCGTGAAGACGGATTCTTGCGCGCCCGGCCCATAAGCTCCCGGGTGCCACTTCCAGAGGATCGATCTCGATCTCCTGAATCCAGCGCTGT
>DATGOF010000594.1:0-3364 GCA_035306285.1 Acidobacteriota bacterium
AAAAGGCCCACCCGGCCCTTGTAACCGCTGTCATTGCACCGCTGGCAGCCGGTTCCCTGATAGATTCGGACGTTCTTGGCCAGAGAGGGAGGGAAACCAATGTCAATCAGCGCCTGGACAGGAGTTTCTACCTGTTGCTTGCACTCTTTACAAATCACCCTCACCAAACGTTGGGCACAGATCAGGTTCACCGAATTGGCAACCAGGAAAGGCTCGATCCCCATGTTCAACAAACGACTCACGGTCGAAGGTGCATCGTTGGTGTGCAGGGTGGAAAGCACAAGGTGTCCAGTCAGCGCTGCTTTGACAGCTATTTCAGCTGTCTCGAGGTCCCGGATCTCACCTACCATGACGATGTTGGGATCCTGACGCAGAAAGGAACGCAATGCATTGGCGAAGGTCAGGCCGATATGCTCATTGGTCTGTACTTGATTGATGCCGCGGAAGTTAAACTCAACCGGATCTTCAGCCGTCATGATATTGACCTGTTCAGTGTTAAGGCGGTTTAGGCATGTATAGAGAGTACTGGTCTTTCCGCTTCCAGTTGGACCTGTTACCAGAACCATGCCATAAGGGCGCGCAATGGCTCGTTCGAACGCTTTGTAGGATTCCGGCTCAAAGCCGAGTTCGCTCAAACTTCTCGGTAGCTTCTCGCGGTCAAGGATTCTAAGAACCACCTTTTCTCCAAACAGGGTCGGCAGCGAAGAGACTCGGAAGTCAATCTCCTTTTGGCGCCCTGAATAGTTGATTCGAATCTTAATCCTTCCATCCTGCGGGAGTCGTCTCTCGCTGATGTCGAGATTAGCCATGATCTTCAAACGCGAGATGATAGCATCCTTCAACCTGATGGGTGGGGACATCACATGGTACAGGACTCCATCAATTCGAAACCGTATGCGAAATTCCTTTTCGTAGGGTTCCAGGTGAATATCACTGGCGCCGCGTCGGATCGATTCTGCAAGGGTTATGTTCACCAGCTTGATAATCGGTGCTTCGGTGTTGCCGGTCTGGAGTTCCGCAAGATCCAGATCGTCTTCCCGCGTCATATCGAGTTCGAACTCGCCGACTTCGGCCGCCAGCTCGTCGTATACTCGCTGCAGTTCTAGCGTTTGTTCGGTCCCGTAGTATTCTTCGATAGCTTTTCGGATGGCTCCCTCGGCTGCCACCACTGGTTCCACCTGGTAGCCGGTCATGAACTTAATTTCATCGAGAGCCAGGACGTTGGTTGGATCTGCAATTGCGATCGTGAGAGTGGTTCCGACCCGTTTCAGCGGAAGGACCTGATAGCGGATCGCCGTTTCAATTGGAATCAGCCGGATAACATCGCTGTCAATGCTCGCCTCGGTGAGGTTCACGGACGGAAGGTCGTACTGCTGGCTCAAGACAGTCGCAATCGAATCATCTGAGACATGTCCGAGCTGAATCAGGATTGAGCCCAGTCTCCCTCCATGGTGGCGCTGATAGCGCAGTCCTTCCTGCAGCTGATCGGTTGTTAGAAGCCCCTGTTTGATGAGGAGATCGCCTAGGCGAACAGACATAAATCCAATCCTACAAACAAGCTGAGCGTTACGCTGATTACTCCGTTCATCGTGAAGAACGCTGCATTCACCCGGCTCAGGTCGTCATGTGACACGAGACGGTGCTCGTAAAGCAGGGCTATGGCCACCAGTACAAGACCTAGCCAGCTCAAAAAGGAAAGGGAGAAGAGGACGAGCGCTATCGCCAGCAAAACCAACATCAGAAAGTGAAACAGGATCGAAACTCTCAGCGCGGAACGTATTCCGAGCATGGCGGGGATTGAAAAGAGTCCGTGTTTGCGATCGAAGTCGGTATCCTGGCACGCATAAATAATGTCAAAACCGGCCACCCAGAACAGAACGGCTGCGGTCAGTAGAAAGGGTGGAAGGTCAAGGGTCCCTGTCACTGCCACCCATCCTCCAACCGGAGCAATCCCGAGTGCCAGGCCGAGCACCAGATGGGATAAGCTCGTGAAGCGCTTGGTATAGCTATAGAAGAACACGATCAGCAACGCTAAAGGGGAAAGAGCGAGAGCCAGTGGATTCAGCATGGATGAGGCGAACAGGAAGAACAGCGAGCTTGCGACAACAAACAGCAGAACGCCTGACGGGCGCAAAATCCCTTTCGGCAGGGCTCTCTCTCGAGTCCGGGGATTGAGAGCGTCAAAGTGACGATCAGTCAATCGATTAAAAGCCATCGCGGCGCTACGAGCACCAAACATTGCAACGATTATCCAGAAGCTTGTTGCCCACCCCGGAAAGCCCCTGGCCGCAATAAATGCACCTAGAAAGGCAAAAGGCAGGGCAAAAATCGTATGTTCAAACTTGATCATCTCCAGGATGATCAGCAAATTTCTCATGAGTCGTATCGGCTGGGCTGCCACTGACATTAACAGGATTCCTGAAGTCACTCGAGTTGAAGCGCCCAAATTATAACACGCGTTGTGGACGGGCCCGCCCGTGGGCCGCCGCTGGATCTCGCTCCGCGGCTCCACTGCAGACCCGCGAGCATGTTTTTGCTATGCTATGGGCCTATGTCAGAAATCCACCCGATTCAAATCGAGATCTACCGCAATCTCTTCGCTTCTATTGCCGAAGAGATGGGGACAGTACTTAAGCGCACCTCCTATTCTCCCAACATTAAGGAACGCCGAGATTACTCATGTGCTCTCTTTGATCACAAAGGAGACGTGATCGCCATGGGCGCGCATATGCCAGTCCATCTTGGTTCGATGCCGCTTTCGGTGAAAGCTGCTCTCGATGCCTTCCCTTTAAATCCAGGAGACGTCGTCATTTTGAACGACCCGTTTGCGGGAGGCACGCATCTGCCCGACATCACCATGATTGCTCCTGTCTTCTCCCCGTCCGCGGGGGACGATCCGATTTTCTTTGTCGCCTCGCGGGCGCACCACTCCGACGTCGGAGGGATGGTTCCCGGATCGATGCCCTTGAGCCAGGAGATCTTCCAGGAGGGAGTTCGTATACCTCCCTTGAAATTATACGAATCAGGTTTGTTGAACCGCGGAATGTTGAGCCTCCTTCTGTTTAATGTCCGTACTCCGTTAGAGCGGGAAGGTGACCTGGCTGCCCAGGTTGGTAGTTTGAGGGTGGGCGACAGACGACTACTGGAACTGTTGGAACGCAACGGACTTGAGGAAGTCCAGAACTCAATCGAGGCCCTCCACCTTTACGCCGAAAGAACGATGAGACACGTGATCTCATCGATTCCTGACGGGGTGTATCAGGCAGAAGACTTTCTGGATGACGACGGAATCGAGACTGCTTCATCAATCCGCTTGAAGGTTAGCCTCGAGGTGGTAGGGGATCAGTTGTCTATCGACTTCAGC
>DATGOF010000595.1:0-4197 GCA_035306285.1 Acidobacteriota bacterium
GAAAGGTCTGGCAGAAGGGCGATCCTACATTACGAATGGCCCTCTGCTCGAATTCGAAATCGCTGGCAAGAAGTCGGGAGACACCGTGTATTTGGAGGAAGCCCGACCTCTCACTGTGAAAGGACGAGCTTCAGGGCGTAACGACTTCGTCGGATTGGAACTGGTGTGGAACGGGACGGTTGTGCAAAGGGTATCCTCGACCCCTTTAAGGGGTTACTACGAAGCTGATCTAGAATATGCCTTGCCGATTAGCGAACCCGGCTGGCTGGCTTTACGGGTTCCCCTCCACGCCGGAGAAAATGACTTTGAGAAGCCGATTTTCGCCCACTCCAGTCCTATTTACGTCCAGTTTCAGGGGAAGTCGGTCTTCCTGCCTGAGGCGGCAACTGGGCTGATTGAAGAAATGCAGCAAAGCCTGGCCACGATTCGAGAGGAAGCGCTCTTCGCGAATGCCGCAGAACGGAAAAGTGTAGCCGATGTCTATCGTCAAGCCATCCACGCTCTCCAGCAGCGACTCCAGACAAACACGCGCTGAAAATTGGGAAGGGGCGCCGGCCGGACCTGGAAAGGCCCGACCGGTCGATACGATTGAAGTTAGTTGCTCGCGCTGTCCCGCCTGAGTCCGGATCCTTTAAGAAAAGCGATTAAATCGGCAAGGTCCTGCTTCGTCATCAGAGTCTCCAGTTCCTCAGGCATGAGGGAGCTGTCGGAGCTGGACATTCTGGCAATGTCATTACGCAAGATCACGTGTTGCTGGCCCGTCGCGTCCTTAATGGTAACGCTATTGGCGGATTCGGCTGCGAGGATTCCAAAGAGTACAGTCCCCTGGGTCGTCTCTACAAGATAGGCTTCATAGCCTGGCGTGATCTCGTGATTCGGAACCAGCGTGTGCAACAGGATGGCATCAGCGGGCTGGTTGCCGATGCCGCTAAGATCAGGCCCGATGGCACCTCCCATCCCCTGGAAGGAGTGGCAAGTGGCACACTGGGAAGCAAAGACTTCCTTGCCACGAGTTATATCTCCGCTTAGATCAGGTAAAGTGTCTCGATATTCCTCGTAAACCTTCATCCGATCTCCCGATTCCATGTCTGCGAACAGCTTTTTCGCTCTTTCCTGAATCTTCTGATCGCGGTGACGCATGAGTTGATTGCGACGTGAAGGACTTAAAGCAGAAGGTGCTATATTTTCGTTTTCGATGGCATCCAGAAGGGCTTCCAGATGCAGCGGCTGGGACATGACGACGGAAAGCACCGTATTTCTGACTTGTGGAGTATAGGTCTGCCATCGATTCGAATCAACGAGGATTTCGCCCGCTTTGCGATCGGGAATATTACCGAGTGCCCGGGCTGCTGCAACCCCGATCTCGGACGGGTGCCGTGGCTCGAGAAGAGCGGTCAGAGCCTCACCCACCTGGGAAAGCTTGCCATAGCCGAGAAGCGAAATGGAATCCGTTCTCAAATCTTGTTTCTCTGTATCGTCCAGAGCAGTGTTCAAAGCTTGGTCAAATGCGCCTTCCAGCCGCTGCGCTGCCCGGCGGGCGTCCTCTCCGGAGCGGTCCACGAGCGTCAAAAGAGGAGAGTCTCCTCGGGGGAAGTTCTCATTACTCAGTAAGCCTTCTGCAATACCGACCAGAGCAGCCGGCTGCCAGGAGAATTCATTGGACGGATCGGTAATTTCCAGGAGCAAATCGAGGCAACGCTCAGGAGACTGTCCGCGTCCGAACAAGCGGCCGAGATCCTGCATCATGGCTGCCTGCACCTCGACGGAGGCGGCAGGCTGTGCAACAAAAGCCTCCAGGAATTCAGCCATGTGTTCCCCGATCGAGGTCAGCACTGCCATGCGGGTCCAAAGGTGCTGTCCATCCCGACGGGCAATGGAGGCCAGCGCTTCAACCACATTTTCAGTGGGAGATTCTCCCAGCGCCAGGGCCAACTGAAAGCGGACACGTGGAGAAGGATCGTTGGCGAGCTTCAACAAAGGATCGAGTAATTCGAAGCTGTCCTTAATCCGGCTCTCGGCAATACGGATTGCATTCTCTCTGACTCCAGGATGTTCGTCTGACAACGCCTTTAGCAGATCGGCGTTGCTGAGGGCTCCCAGAATCTCAAGTGTCCAGAGGCTGTGATACCGGGCTTGAGGAGTTTTGCCGCCGTCAAGCATCTTGCGCAGGTGAGGAACTGCGGACTGCTCTTTACGTTCGACGAGTAGGCGCTGGGCGGTTTCTCGCCACCACGCATTGGGATGTTCCAGAGTTTCAACAAGGGCTTCGACGTCCAAGCCACCCAGGTCAAACGGTTTGATCTGACCTTTGTTCGGATCATCCGCTACAACGCGATAGATACGTCCTTTATCGTCACCAGCACGAAAATCCATCAAGTGACGGCTCTCTTCCGGCACATACTGGGGATGGTCGATGTCCTTTCTATACATGTCAACGATGTAAAGGGCACCATCCGGACTATTAGCAGCAAACACAGGCCTGAACCAGCTGTCGGGCGACGCCAGAAAGTCCACTCCTTCCCGAGCCGGACGGGAAGAGAAGGTGGCGCCTTCGGGTGTGCGAACTTGCCGCTGCACGAGGTTTTGTGCCGATTCGCAAATAAAGATACTGTCTTTATGCCCTTCGGGCAGGGCATCTCCTCGGTGCACATGAACGCCGCTGGCGGCCGTAAAGGTTCCGGCGTGCGGCTGACTCATCAAGGAAGGAATAAAAGAAGCGGTCGTCGTGTCAACGCTGATGGGCCACACAACTGCTTCAGCACCGACTTTGGAAACTTCATGGACCGTTTCCGAGAAAGCGAGGTGAGGGTTCCTCGCCAGATAATGAGGCTCCATAACAACCTGCAGGACTGGGTGCCGATTGGAACAGACGAAGCGGCGCCCAAAATCATCAAATGTCAGGCCAAACTGCCCCTGCCCCCCAGTCAGCTCGAAGCGATGATCGAAGGGGTTGAACCGAGAGTCACTTCTCTCGAACTTGACGGCTGGACGGTCAGGGTAGGCCGGTGCGTAGACTTCTCCTCCGTTCAAACCGCTCGTGAAATAAAACCATCCATCGGCGCCGAGCGTCGGGTGACTGAAACGAATTTGCGCCGTTCGTGTATCTGCAAACCCGGTAAGGACGACTTCACGGACATCGGCCACACCATCTCCATTCGTGTCCTTGAAGTAGAGAAGGTCAGGAGCGCAGCTCACAAAAACACCACCGTCCCAAGCCGCAATCCCATTCGGATAGGAGAGGCCCTCCACGAACTCGGTTCGCCGGTCGAACCGTCCATCCCCGTCGGTATCTTCCAGCAGGGCAACTCTTCCTAGCAACGGAGCTTCCTCCTCGGGGTCGAGAGGATCCGGATAGCCGCGATCCTCAACCACGTAGAGACGGCCGCGTTCATCGAAGGCGATCGCTACAGGATCGATAACCAGAGGCTCGGCAGCTACTAATTCAATACGGTAGCCTGGTTCGAGTTCGAAGACATCGAGCGATTCTTCAGGGGAAAGAGGACCCAGCCGCTCACTCCGAGAAGACGCCTGGTACTCTGCCGCGTCGGCCACCTGAGAACATCCGACTGAAAAAGATATGGAAAGCAAAATGATAAAAAGGAGCAAATAGTGGTTGGGTCGCATTTTTGCTCGACGGCCTCCTGTGCAAGTCAATCAAAAATCAAAAAATGGACGACACAGACGAAGGAAAATCGCATGTCGTCTTCCCGGCTTTTCTAACCTCCGGAGAGCCGGTCTGATCCCTCAGACATCATCCCTCCGGAATTTCTGCGCAACTGTCCTCAAAAGAGAGGTAGTTATCCTATCAAATATAAGCACAATTCGCCTTTTATTTGTTTCTTAAATGAATTTTCCCCAGGCGGAATAGATGAGCTTGAGACAAACCTGAAGGAGTCATTTGCCGTTGGTTCTCTCGTTGTTACCAGCCGAGGAATTCGCCGAGTGGCTGGAGTGGTTCAATGTGATCACACAGGATCTTCAAACAGACGAGCATCGGGACGGCGATCAGAGTGCCCACGATGCCCCAGAGCCATCCCCAGGTAATGAGGGAAACAAAGATAACGACTGGATTTAGCGTAAGACGTTGGCCAAGGATGAGGGGAGTAATAAAGCTTCCCTCCAATGACGTAATGGCGAGGTAGATTCCCGGGGCCAACAGCATCATTTCAAGGCTGTCGAACGTCACAGCCGCCACTA
>DATGOF010000596.1:0-2179 GCA_035306285.1 Acidobacteriota bacterium
TTCTGTACCGTCTCCTTGCCCAGGTAATGATCGATTCGGTAGATTTGCTCTTCACTAAAGACATTCTGTAGCAGCTGATTCAGCTCCCGAGCACTTGCATAGTCACGGCCGAAGGGTTTTTCTACTACAATTCGCGTCCAGCCCGTTTGCGAGTGTCCCAGTTTCTTCTCGCCAATGCGCGAGATGATGTCGGCATACACCGAGGGCGGCGTCGACAGATAAAAAAGACGGTTTTCCGACGTTCCCCTTTCCTGGTCGATTTCTTGTAGTCGTTTCAGTAAGCGGTCATAACTTGCCGGATCAGATGGATCGGAGGGTTCGTAGAAGAGGCCTTCAGCGAAGCTTCTCCACACATTGTCGTCGATTCCTCCGTTGCCATACTCCTCCATCGATGCTCGCATTTCCTGGCGGAACTTTTGGTGATCCATGCGACTGCGACTCGACCCGAGCACGGAAAAGCCGCTGGCGAGGAGGTCCTGTTCAAAGAGATTAAAGAGTGCCGGTATTAGCTTGCGGCGAGTGAGATCACCCGAAGCTCCGAAAATCACCACCGTACATGGAGGTGCGCTGCGATCCAGACGGAGTCCCGTCTTCAGAGGATTTTCCCTTTCTTCTCGTTCCACCGTTGTTCGCATTTACCATACTCCGCCTGATCTGTGTGCCGGGTGCTTCTGGCCAAACTCGGCGCTGAGAAACGGTTCCTGATGTGATCCACTACCGATGTTACGGAGAGTGCCATCTCTGTTGCAAATGAATTACAGATTCTGGCGATGAAGAACCTGAGGCGACGATCCTTCGAATCAAATGGGTCCTTTGACTGGTTTCCTTCTATAATTGCAGCTTTGTTCGCAAATGGCTGTGGTAATGTTCCGCCGATGAGCCTGCTGGAACTGAGAGACGTAAGAAAGGCATTCGGAGCAACCAAGGCTCTGGACGGTGCTTCGCTAGAAGTAGCAAAGGGCGAGGTGCACGCGTTGTTGGGGGAGAACGGCGCGGGTAAATCGACTCTTATGAAAATAATTGCCGGGGTCATTCAGGCGGATTCGGGTACGTTCCTGTGGAAGGGCAGCCAGGTTCGGTTCAATTCTCCCAGGGATGCCATGGACGCCGGGATCTGTATGATCCACCAGGAGCTCAGCCTGGTACCGCGTATGAGCGTGGCGGAGAACATCTTTCTGGCTCGCTGGCCCAGCAGGTACCGCTTTTGGGTTGATCGGGACAGACTGGGAGCGCGCTCGGAAGAGTACCTGGAAAGCGTCGGGCTGAAGTATCTGTCTTACGAGACGGTGGAACGGCTGCGTCCGGCCGAGAAGCAGATGGTAGAGATAGCGCGTGCCTTATCTCTAGATAGTGAGCTAATCATTATGGATGAGCCGACGTCGTCCCTGTCAGCTCCTGAGATCGAGCGATTGTTCCATCTGATTGAAGGCCTGACTGAGAAAGGCGTTGCGGTTGTCTACATTTCGCACCAGCTCGAAGAGGTTGAACGGATCTCCCATCGCATTACGGTTCTACGAGATGGAAAGCGGATTGCGACATCGGCCACCAGTGAACTGACCCACGACGAAATGATTCGGCTGATGTCGGGACGGGGGATCGTCAATACCCTCTCCCCAAATGTGAGTTCCCATCCGGGCAGCGAGCTCTTTCGTGCGGAAGGCTTTTCAGCCGGCTCTCAACTTCAGGGAATCAGCTTTTCAGTCAGGGCCGGTGAGATCGTAGGACTTGCCGGGCTGGTGGGCGCCGGTCGCACCTACCTGGCCGAGTCGATCTTCGGAATTCATCATTCTACGGGCGGACAACTCTATCTGCGTGGAAAGCCGGTGAAGATCGATTCACCGGAGAAGGCCGTGTCGCTGGGACTCGGTTATCTTACCGAGGACCGACGGAAAACAGGATTAATACTCAACGCCTCGATTCTGGACAATATCGTCTTGAGCGCCCAGCGAAAGCACGCAAAGCTGTCCTTCTTTGATCGCACACGGGAAAGGGTAGAAGTGACCCGATTAATCGAGCTCTTGTCGATTCGATCGAGCGGACCTTATACGCCGGTATTCCAACTCAGCGGCGGCAATCAGCAGAAGGTGGCCCTGGCAAGATGGCTCTATTCGGAGGTGCAGTTTCTGATTCTGGACGAACCGACCAGAGGAATTGACGTGGCGACCCGGAGCCAGATCTA
>DATGOF010000597.1:0-2092 GCA_035306285.1 Acidobacteriota bacterium
CCAAACTGATCATCATCGACTGTTGGTCCCGGACAGTCAGGAGTCGGTCCGCAAGGAAGATTCTGAAGCTGTCCGCGTCTGCCGACATCACCGATGAAAATGAAGAGTTTACCGCCAAGTCCGAAACGGAGGATTCCACCATCGTGGTTGCCGAAAGCTCCCGTTTCGAAGGGAGGATTTTCAGGTTGCAAGGCACGGAGTTGGATAATGTTCTGGTCGAAAGTCAGTGTCGATCCGTTCCACGTAAAGCGATCTACGCGATTCCCGAGAAGCGGCGTCTCAGAAAGTTCGCCGCTGTCCGCACCGGTAGTACTCTCCGTCCAATACAGATACACGCCAGGGTTATCCGGAAAATCGGGATGAAGTGCTATTCCGAGGAGGCCTCTTTCTGAAGCAAAGTTGACGGGAAGGTCGAGCACTGTCTCGACGACGCCCCCGGTAACCCGCTGAACTCGCCCCGTCTCCTTTTCAAGCACCAGAAAATCGTCGCGTCCCAAGAAGGCCATGCTTGACGGTGTCTGAAGTCCAACAACGACTGGACGGACTTGCAGATTTGGGTCCAAGACTGTCGGGTTTTGTGCACCAACTATTGTATGGAGTCCGATCAATAAGCAACAAACGATCAGGGCATTTATTTGGGAGGTGATGATAACGGGCGTATGACGGGAAACATTCAAAGCCATTGCTTTCTCCTTCGTGCAACAGGCCAGTTTCCCGCCTAACCAGTCTCTTAGATTTGTACCACGGGAAAGATCCTATATTTGATTTTGATTCCGCGTAGAAGTGAAGTCAAATGATCCACGATTTGTTGATTGACGATGAGGCAGCCACCCAATAAAACAAATTCCTGGGAAGGGGCGCATGAAGAGTTCTCAAATTGTCCTGTTCTTAATAGTTAGCCTTTTAGTCCCGATCCGTGCCGCAGATGACTTTTTTCCCTTTGCGGTCTGGTACGGTGGTGGAAAGGCCAGGGCCCCGATGCTCGAGCAGGTGACCGAATCAAGCCGTGAGGAATGGCGAAAGGATCTGGAGACGATCAAGGAACTTGGATTTAATACGGTCCGAACCTGGGTGGAATGGACCGCGGGCGAGCCAAGAGAAAATGAGTATCGATTCGACAACCTGACACTCCTCCTCGAGCTTGCTGAGGAGGTCGGGTTGAAGGTCTTCATCCAGGTATACGTCGATTCAGCCCCGGATTGGGTGGGAGAGAAATATCCGGAGGCTCGATTCGTTGCTCAAAGCGGTGAGGTCATTCCCTCGCAATCGGCTCCAGGTTACTGTTTCGATCATCCAGGGGTTCGGGAAAAGATCCTCGATTTCTATCGACAAGCCGCAAGAATTGCCGGAGAGTATCCTAATTTCCTGGGATGGGATGTATGGAGTGAGCCGCACGTCATCAACTGGGCGATCATCGATTTCATTCCAAATGCCACGTTCTGCTATTGCCCGAGTAGTCAGACTAGGTTTCGCCACTGGCTACAGGGTCGCTACGGCTCGCTCGACCAACTTAACCAGGCATGGTATCGAACCTTTACCAACTGGGACCAGGTCGAGCCTCCGCGTTTCGGGACCATTCTTTCCTATACCGACTTCATTGATTGGAGAACCTTCATTCAACAGAAACTGGCGCAGGATCTGGCCGTTCGGATGAAAGCCGTCAAAGAAGTGGTGCCCGACCGAGTGGTCACCAGCCATGCTGCGGTACCCTCTCTTTTTACCTCGCCTCTTTGGGGCGTGGGTGCTCCCGATGACTGGCTTATGGTTGAGAACGTTGACTTCTGGGGGACGTCGATTTATCCCAAACATTCCTTCCCGGACCGGCATTGGAGCCTTCTAAGGCTGTCAGTGATTGCCGATTTCATCCGATCTTCGGGACGCCATCGCGGAGGCTTTTACATCGGTGAGTTGCAGGCGGGGACGGGCATCCGGGGAACCGTGGTCGGAGATCCGGTGACGGAAGAAGATCATCTGTTATGGGTGAGTAAGATGCTCTCACGCGGGGCAAAAGCTATAAACGTCTACGCCTATTACCCCATGAACAGTGGCTATGAGGCCGGAGGCTACGGGCTGATCAATCTCGACGGTACTG
>DATGOF010000598.1:0-6579 GCA_035306285.1 Acidobacteriota bacterium
CAGCTTCACTGGTCCGATTGTTCCCTCCATTCCTGGGACCACAACCTAGATTCACTGGCACAGGCACCCCTGTTCTGGCGAATATCCCCCTCCAGCGTTCTACATGGAATTCCTCTTCTACGACATCAATCTCAGGAACCCCCATCAAAAACGCAATCACACAGACGTTCTTACCCCTCGTCTGTCATTCACAGTGCCCAATGTTACCTGAACTACCTGAACAATAAAACTAAATCAGAATTTTTCGATAATCCGGTGAAGGGAGGCTTAACCACAAAGGCACAGAAGACACGGAGGAGCCAGCTGAAACCCGAAAATTTCCCAAACTGATGCCCCGGGCATGATACCCTTCCAGAAAAAGTCCAATTGGCCCAACCTTTCACGCAGATGGACCGAGTAACCTGTGTCGTTCTGGCCAACTCAGATTATAAGAACCACACAACTGACGAAGGCGAACAACTGCAGCAGGGACTACGAACGGCTGGCTGGATACTGTCCGGGCGCCACTATGACAACCTGGTCGATGTTCGAGCTATCCTCGATCGATACCAACCCGATATCGTTTTCGCTCAGGATGTTAGAGATTGGGATCCGGCGTCGAGTGTCGCCTTCAATAAGCGGATAGGCTTCGAGCGCGTCGAAGCTTTGCGCGACTGGCACGGGCTTGTCGCTACCGTCGTGAAAGATGCCGGGACCTTCATCGACTATCAATGCGACTTTGCCGCTAAGATTCGTGCCGACGCCATCGTTCACTACTACCACCAGAAGAGCATCCTGGAGCCGTCACCCTGGCTCAAGTCTTACCGCTTAGTTCGAACTTACCATACGGTCGACAAACAGCTATGCGACCATATCCCGATTGACGAACCCAGAAAAAAGGCAATCTTAACCGGAGCGCGAAGTGCCATTTATCCCCTTCGTTATAAGGCGAGGAGAAATTGCGAACACTTGGGCCTCGACGTGCAACCGCATCCAGGATATGGCAATAGAGGGTGCCACACCCCAAAATACCTGGAGACTTTGGCAGGCTATCGCGTTCATTTGGCAACCGCCAGCCGCTTCAAGTTTGCACTACGCAAGATCATTGAATCTGTAGCTATGGGAACTACGCCAATAACCGACCTGCCGGCTTATGATGTGCTGCCCGGCATTGACGCTGCCCTAATCAGAGTGTCGCCAGATATCGAACTCGACGAGCTTCGAACTATCATCGACCAGGCAGCTGACCAATGGGATGAGGAAAAAGCTTATTTTTACGCCCACCTGGCCCGAACCATTTACGATTGGCGCAGAATGGGCCACCTCCTTGATGAAGGTTTGAAGTGGATCCAGGAGTCCAGGGATATGGGGATCAATTGAGGGTCACACCGATTTCTCGCGCAGAGCTCCTCTGTGTGCTCAGTGCCTCTGCGGTTAGAATCAATCATAGGCGCCTAGCGCGGGCGCCCAGCAAGTGTGAAATCAAGAACGATTGGATCGTGATCGGAAAGAGGAATCTCCGGATGCAGCCCGGTGACAACTCGAGGAGGGAAATCCGGGCTGGGAAAGACGCCACGTCCTGCAAACCAGTCAAGCTTCATCGAGCAGCGCCCGCCATTCCGTTCCAATGCCCAGTTGATAAACCAGAAACACCAGTTGGGAATCCAGTCGGCCATCCTGCCGTTGGCCGCCAGATCGTTGACGTCATAGTGCAGCGTGCATGCTCCAGGCTCATTTAAATCACGGTAATTGAAACCGCGCCTCTCCAGTTCTCGGAACAGATGCCGCTCGAACCACCGGTCGGGATGGGGGTAATGATTATGGAGGATGTTGTTAATTCCCATCAGCACACGCCTGGCGTAACCGACAATCGAAAAGAAGGCGTTCCGCGAATTATAGGTGGAAGTATTCCAATCACCGCCGATCAGAGCCGGCATCTGCTCATCAAAAGCGTCCAGTTCGTCGAGTATCAGCCGCATCTGGCGCATGCGATGTTTCTGTGTGGAATGTGCATCGAGATGGACACAGACTGCTTGCAGCGGGCCGCTAGGGTGCTCCACAACGGCCACAACAGCGCGTTGTGATCCCAATCGCTTCTCTTTTCCGCGCATCTTGTCTTTTCCGTTGGGCAGAACAACAGATCGGACGTTACGCAGCGGATAGCGGCTGAGCAGCGCATTTCCATGTAGCGCCTGGCGGTTCTTGCCGGCTACCCTGTTCTCCAGGCCGCTTCCCTTGGACAGGTTGATGTAAGAAGGAGCAAAGGCAAAATTGAGCTCGAGCCGCTCTGCAATTTCTCTGGCCACGTTCAGATTCCGGCTCCTGGCCATCCCGTAATCGACTTCCGTCAGGAAGAGTATGTCGGATCTCCTGAGCACTCGATCCTTCCTGAAGGCTTCAACGATTCCTTCCAGTTGGATTCCCCGTTCTATGTTCCATGCGGTAGCTCGAATGGTCGGAGAGTATTCCCTGACCGGCGGCGCAAACACTCCGGTCTGAATACCATTCAGCACAGCTAGAATTTCCTCCTCGAGCTCGCGATAGAGTGACGAGCGGTGAAGTTCACGGGTGGAGTTGAGCTGAGCCAGCTCAGAAAAATAGCGGTTAAGCTCGTGATCAAGCACTGACCATTGGTAGCTGGCCTCTTTCAGTGGATTAACCTGACTCAAAGCATTTAGCAGTCTATCAAATTTGTTCAAGTCAGCTCTTTGCAGGTTGTTGGTGGTCATATTGCGCTTGACCGCGCAGGTCTTTATCATTTGAGTGGTAAAGCTTTCTTTCCAGGGAATGGTGGCACCTTAATAAGGAATGGAGGGTCAGAGTTATGAATCGAAGGGAATTTATGAAGCGGAGTACGGCGATGGGCGTCTCGGCCGGGATGATGTCATCCGTTCGTAGTAGCCGCGTTCCTCCCAGCGACCGAATTACAGTCGGCATTATTGGTTCGGGAGCACGGGCTCAGCAGCTCATGGATGCTATGGCCCTAATGCCGGACGTCGAAATGGTGGCGGTCTCCGACGCCTACCAGGGTCGAGCAGAGCGGGCTCGAGCGAGGACCGGCGGTCGCGCCAAAATCGTCAAAGATTACAAGGAGATCCTTGCTGACTCTCAGGTGGACACGGTCCTTATCGGCACACCCGACCACTGGCACAAGACGATGGTTGTAGAGTCGGTGGAGGCAGGGAAGGACGTGTATTGCGAAAAGCCACTTACTTACTCGGTCGACGAAGGTCTCGAGATCGTGGACGCCGTAAAGCGTACTAACCGCATTCTCCAGGTTGGGAGCCAGGGGATGAGTTCCCCAACCCAGGAGCAGGCCCGCAAGATTGTTCAGGAGGGAAAACTCGGAAAAGTTACCATGATTCGAGCTTCCTACAATCGGAACACTGCTAGCGGTGCCTGGATCTATCCCATACCGCCGGATGCCTCGGAGAAGACAATTGACTGGCAAGCCTTTCTGGGACCTGCTCCCGACCACCCGTTTAGTCGGGAGCGGTTCTTTCGCTGGCGATGTTACTGGGATTATTCAGGTGGAATCTCAACCGACCTGTTTGTTCACCTGGTTACGACCATCCACTTTGTGATGAATGCCACAATGCCGAAGACTGTCATCGGTAGCGGAGAACTGTACCGCTGGACCGAGTCGCGAGACGTTCCCGATACGGTGAACGCGATCCTGATCTACCCTGAGAATTTCACGGTCAATTTGAGCTCCACTTTCAATAATCAATCCAGCAGCGAATCGGGATTTGAGATTCTGGGGACCGAGGGCAGTCTGGTTTTCCGCGGCGGGGAAATCCGCTATCTGCCGGAAAATAACTATGAAGATAATCGATGGGTTGTTCGGTCCTGGCCGGAGGAACTGGAGAAGGCGTACTACAACGATCCGCAGGTTCAGCAACAAGAATCTCCCTGGACCTGGGAACCCCAGGTCAAGACCAGCTTGAATAGCTGGGAAGAATGGGGACAGGACGCCACTTTTATCCACGCTAGACGTTTCTTTGACGCGGTTCGCTCGCGGAAGCAGCCCGTGCAGGATGCGCGCTTCGGTCATCACGCCGCCTCCTGCGCTCATATGATCAACATGTCTATCCGCGATGGAGGGCGCCCGGTGGAATGGGATTTCAACCGCGACAACGTTAAGGCTTAGTGCTTTTAACCACAGGGAATGCAGAGGAAAACGTCTATCTCTGTGTCTTCTGTGTCTCGGTTGTTTGCCTACCGCCCCTCTGTGTCCTTTGCGTCTCCGTGGTTAAGATCAGGATTCAGCGGCGCCGGTGCTGGTCGGGCATCGAAGATCGAACGGGAGGCGGTGACGGATCCTGGCTCTGCTGCCGTTTCTGGCCTTCCGCTCCCGGAAAGAACGTTTGCCCGAATGGCGTTCTGACCGGTGGCTGGACCCGGCCAGAATCGGAAGGAACCGTTCGACCTTCCCTACCAGGTAGAACGGAAGGCTCGCTATTCCAACCAGACGTCGGCTGTCCGCCTCCTTGAGAAGTCGAGGGCGAAGTCGAAAAAATTCTGGGATTCCTGCTTGTGCGATCATCTGCACCAGATGAGGCTGCGGAACCTGGCCGGGCTAATGGCGTAAACTCCGAGGACGCTGGTTCTTCTGGATCCTCCAGCGGCAGTCCAGTCTCTGGATCCATGCCCACAGTCCCCGAGGAGCGACCGGTATTGGACGGCGGTGGCATGGGTCGGGCGTCGATTTGACGAGGAGGCGGTGCCGCAACGCGTTCAATCTCCAGCATCGCCGGCTCTTCATCGCTCCAGAAGGTTTCCGCGAATGAATAAAGGACGATAGCGATGGCTACCAGTACCAAAACAATATTCAACTGATTGATATATTTCACAGTTCTTGACCTCGGAGAGGAAGGCTAACCCGGCGTAGTCCCGCTGCGGCGTAATTATTTCCCGGATTCAGCGACAGTGCACGTTGGTAGTTGCGGCGAGCGCTGGGCCAGTCTCCTGACATTTCAGCGCAATACCCGATAGCAGCATAGCTCAAGTCGTCGTCGGGCATCAAACGGGCAGCGGCCTGAAACTCCTTCAAGGCTTCTGTGTAGTTCCCTGCTCTAGCCAGTGCCACACCCAGGTTGTACCGAATCTGCCCCTTTCCCGGAAAACGCTCAGCTGCTTCCACCCAGAGGGCCATATCGCTGCGCCAGATTCGATTTCGCTCCAGTGTGGTTGGGACAAAGAGGATAGCAACCAGTAAGCAGCTCATGATCGCCGCACCAGTGTACTTCCCCGCAAACATCTCTCGGTAAGCAGCTGGCCTGTCAAAAGGCAACAGACAAGTGGCCCGTTCAACTGCTCTTCGCGTGACTCCAAACGGGTTCCGGAGAAACAGCTCTCCTCCCTTCAGCACGGTCCAGGACGCAGCAATGGCGAAGAAGGCAAGAGCCAGATAGCTCCTGCTTTCATTAAAAAGGTCCGTATTCGGCATCAGCAGAGAGGGCGTAAGTGCAAACACCGTCAGGAGGAGGCTTCCAGCCGGTATTCGTGCATCTTCTCGATTAAAGAAGAGCCAGGTCAGGCCTCCAACGAGTAACAGCATTGCCGCCCCCAACGCGATCGCAGTCGCCGCGGAGGGTATGGTCAGCTGATAATCAATGGAAAAATGAGTCGGCCAGATCATCATCTGCAGATACTTCCAGGCGGCGAGCGTTTGGCTTTTCCAGAAATCCAGCATGGCCGTGTGATTCCATGCGAACTGGCTGGGATCATGGCGGCTGAGCGCGAGCAGGAACAGGAGACTATTAAGGGCTGCCGTACCGACAAGCGGTTTCCGGAATTCTCGGCTTATCAGCAGCAGAGGCAGAACCATAACAATGGCTTCGGCGCGGCTCCAAATCGCCAGCTGGAAACAGATCAGGGCCAGAATTGGCCGTCGGCGTATCAGCAGACCCGACAAGAAAATAAAGACCGTCATCAACAGAATTGATCGAGACCAGATATAGTTAACTGCTTGAGTCTGAAGAGGGTGAACGGCAAAGATGAAGGCTGCCAGAAAGCCGGGCGCCAATCGCCCGCTGAGCCGGCCTACGACCAGCATGAGCAGGCAGGTTGCCAGAATATGGAGCACCAGATTAACTGCGTGAAAGACAGACGCCTGGGCCCCGAAAAGCTGATAGTTCAAATAGAAGGACCAGAGAGTCAGTGGCCGACCGCCATAATGTTGCAGAAATGACGCGTAATCGAAACTGGCTGAAGTGACCCTGGGATTCTCCAGCATCAAGGGGAAATCATCGTAATGAAACTGGGCAGGAAAAGAGTTGAGATACACTGTAGCCACAATGGAGGACAGGGCCACAAGAAGAAGCAGTCTTCGCATACTCACCGTTACTTATGATGTCACGTAATTGAGGAAAGACGAAAATGGCCGACGATAATCCCGCTCAGGACCGCAATCAGCAACCCGTTCTGGTACGAGGGGAACTCCTTAAACGGGAGAAAATTTACTCCGGAACTATTATCGACCTCGAGGTCGATCAGATAAAGATTAATGGGCGTCAGTTTGTCCGCGAAGTAGTTCGCCACCCGGGAGGCGTGGTCATTCTGGCCGAGGTGGAAGAAAACCTGATCCCTTTTGTGCGG
>DATGOF010000599.1:0-3054 GCA_035306285.1 Acidobacteriota bacterium
GGACGCGCCCACCGAATAGTCTCCCGCACTCAGGGCTGGACTGCCCGGATAGGACGAGACATTCTTGAGACCCATCAGCTGCGAGACGTCAGCAACATCAGTTGGACGACCGATGCCCCAGCGAGGACGAGAGTACGAGGCACTAAAATCGTTGACCAGAGTAGTGCCGAAAAGTTTGGTCCAGTTGACAACCGCGCTGTGCGAGGAAGAGGGCGTGCTTTCTCCCTGCAGCTCGGAGATCAACCCTCCTCGAATGGCATTTCGCTCCGCCCAGGTGTAGCGCCCATAAAGCGTCGATCCACCACCCAGCTCATAGTCCAGTCGTACCGTCGTCTGGTTCTCGTCAATGGTTGTGCTGGTCAGTCCCGAAAAACGAGGAACACCATCGATTACGGTGTTCGGCAAGACCGTGAACTCCAGGGCTTTCTGAATGGCAGGATCGAGCATGTCTGCAGGGATACGATTTCCTGGAAAGGGTCGGCGCAAACCAGTATCAGGGTCAAAGTCGTAAGGGTTGTAAATGGTTCGCATTGGTACGACCAGGCCACCAGGAGCCGGAAGTACAGCACTTGAAAAGTCTCCCTGGCGAACCTCGGCAGGCGCCACTGTCGCAGTGCCCTGCACGTGCTGAACCAAGCGAGAGCCTTCGTAGTTGGTAAAAAAGTGCCATTTGTCTCGAATAATGGGGCCACCGAATGTCGCGCCGAACTTATTGCGCTTGTATTCTGGAAGCACATTGCCGGCCAGGTTAGTGAAAAAGCCGTTTGCATCAAGATTATCGTTTCGATGTTGCCAGAAGGCCTCCCCGTGAAAATCATTGGTCCCGCCCTTGGTAATGACATTCACTGCGTTTGAACCATAACCAAATTCCGCGTTGGCACTGGCAGTCTGCAGGCGAAGCTCCTTAATAGTGGAGGATGAAATGACGTTCACGCTCATGTTGTAGACAGCTATCTGGGAGTTGGCGCCATCGATCGAGACATTGGAAGAGCTGTCAGTAGCGCCGGCCGCAAAAACTCCAGACGATTCGAAGCTGTTGGCCGCGTTTACTCTTCGGCTCGAATGCTGACCGTAGGACATGGTGCCCATACTCAGATACTGAGGAGACGTATGCGGTGCCAGCGCCAGGAGATCGAAGAAGTTGCGGGTCTGATTGGGGAGAACCTCCACCAGATCCTGATTTATGGTGGTGGAGATCTCGGCGGTCGTCTTGTTGATCAATTCCTCTCCCAGCGCCGATACCGTCACCTCTTCCGTGACCTCCCCGATTTCCAGAGTAAAATTGACCTGGGCGGGAATTGCGACAAGTGCCTCCCGGTCGGTTACAACTGCGGTCTTGAAGCCTGGAAGAGAGGCGGTGATGGTATACGTACCGGGTCTCAGCGGGTCGACGCTATAGTATCCGGATTCGTTTGTGACAGTCTGACGGACGGCACCGGTTTCCTGGCTGCGTACCGTGATCTCCACACCGGGCATAACGCCTCCACTAGCATCGCGCACGGTGCCGGTGATCGAAGTCGTGGTCTGTACCTGTCCCAAAGCCAGGCTCGGGCACAGCAACAAAAGAATGGCGCCTGATGGCAGGACGTAGCGCAAGAACATCCTTCTTGTCCCGGAATCCTTCTTCATTTCGCTTCCTCCCCAGAAAAATGGTGTGCAAAGAGAGTCAAAAGCCGTCCGGTCATTCGTCTTGTATAGAAAGAGCTGGAGGGTGAGGACGTTGCACTGAGTCTAAAACTCTTCCGTGAAAAAAATCAACAACTTGTTTGCGTGAAACAAGTAAATGCACTGAAAAGTTCACTGCTCCGGCGTCGGACCAGGATGGTTTCTCTTAAATGACTAGCGCTGTGTCGAAACGGATAAAGGCGACGAACTACTCCAGTCAACCGACTGAAGCTCATCGCCATACGGTCCGATGGCCTTTAACGCGAAGTCTAAATGCCCTTTCTTTCCTCCGAATACAGCTCGCCCGGCTTCCAAGGCAGGATGCCAGTGCTCTTCAAGGGCCACCATTGTCAGTCGAAGCGCATAGGTTAGAAAGCGATCCATGGGAAAATCGAGTACCTGGACTGCGGCTTCGGCAGCTTCCAGCAAAGGGATATAGCTAAGAGCAGCGACTGCTTCCAAACGGACTCGAGGATGGTCATCTGTAACCTGGATCTTCAGAAGCGAAAGCGGATCCTCGATATCATCGAGCCAGTATCGAAGAACTCGCGTCGCCGCAGCACGGACCCTCGGGTCGTCTGCGCGTAAGAGTCTCCTCAACAAATCCGGCTCGACAACATCGATCGTCTGGAAAGTCCATAAGGCCTCCAACAAATGATGCTCCAACTCAGGATCTGTAGAATCCAGCTCCTGAACCCAGCGTCTCAAGGCCTCCACAGTTGCCTCAGGATCAGGGTCATCGTAAAGGACCCGACGAGCCTGATCACGGTGATAACCGAAGGGAGACTTTAAGTAGTCAAGAACCTCGCCACGGGACAGTTCCGAGAATCGAACCCGTTCCATCAGCGGGCGCTCCTTGGCCGTGATCCGCCACACTCGCCCATGTGCCTTATCGCGGTTCGGATCCCGGAAGTTGTAAGTCATATGACCAATGATAAGGCTATAAAAGTCCAACACATATAAGGCGCCATCAGGCCCCATCTTGATATCCACCGGCCGGAATGGGGGAGAGGTGATTTGTAGATGATCGCGGCGCTCTGTTTCGGGCGAAGCCAGTAGCGGTTCCAATTCTTCGGCGGCGTAGCCGGAGCCGTCATCAGAGAAACGATAGCGGTGAACCACCTTCATCTTAGGGTCGTTCAGGGCCATGAGCCCGTGTAGCTCTTCTGGCATGTGAGAGCCACTGATAAATTCTGAGCCACAGGTCAGCGGTGCCATCAGCCGAGGCAGCGGATCTCGAGGCGGACGAACCAAACGCGGCGTTCCCGGTGTGAGATAAAAGATACCTCCACCGGCAGCTCCGTTCAGAAAATTCTGGCCCCAGCGGTCAAATGAATGGCCCCAGGGATTTGACAATCCGCTTTCGGCAGTAAAGAAAACATTCAACTT
>DATGOF010000600.1:0-2334 GCA_035306285.1 Acidobacteriota bacterium
TGAGATCGACCGCGTAATCTGTTCGATTCTGCTGGGGATCCTGACCTACGATGCTAACTTGCTAATAATCGAGCCGAAGACGGACTAAACCCTTGAGCACCACTCTTCTCGTCGTCGAAAACCCGGCCAACTGGCCTCTCACAATCCCGGGCGTTGAGATCGTCCCGGCGCGCTCCTACCTTACTGATGAGCATTTCAGTTCGCTTCGACGCGCCAAAGTCTTCAATCTTTGCCGCAGTTATCGATATCAGAGCCTCGGCTATTATGTGTCCCTGCTGGCCGCCGCTCGTGGCCACAAACCGATCCCAAGTGTCACAACCATTCAGGACCTGAAAACGCAGACGATTATCCGCACCGTTTCCGACGACATCGATACTTTGATTCAGAAAAGTCTGTCGCAGATCCGATCGCCCAAATTCACTCTCAGTATTTATTTCGGAAGGAACGTGGCTCGTCGGTATGATCGTCTGAGTTCTTACCTCTTCCGCCTCTTCGAGGCACCTCTGTTGCAGGTCCAGTTTGTGCACCGCGAGAACTGGGAAGTGCAGAATATTAATCCGCTCTCGTTATCTGAGATTCCGGACCATCATAGAAAATATGTCACCCAATTTGCGGAGGAATATCTCGCTGGAAAGAGAACCCGGTCTGTGCCGAGGACGACCAGTCGCTATGATCTGGCTATCCTGCGAGACCCCGGTGAAAAAAACCCGCCGTCTGATGAGAAAGCCATTCGAAAGTTTGTCCGAGCCGCGGAGAACGCGGGATTCGCCACTGAAATTATCGATCGTCGAGACTATGGCAGGCTGGCTGAGTTTGACGCACTTTTCATCCGCGACACGACCAGTGTCAACCACTACACCTATCGGTTTGCACGTAGAGCTGCCGCCGAGGGCCTGGTGGTTATCGACGATCCTGAATCGATCCTGCGCTGTACCAATAAAGTCTACCTGGCGGAATTGTTGCCGCGGCACCGCGTGACCATCCCTAAAACCCTTGTTCTCGGCAAAGATAATGTGGCCAGGGTAGCTGAAGTACTGGGCTTTCCCTGTATCTTAAAACAGCCCGACAGCTCATTCTCGCAAGGCGTCTCAAAGGTTAACAGCAGGGAGGAACTGGAAAGCGAATGCGAGCGTCTGTTGGAACGATCGGAGTTGATCATTGCCCAGGAGTTCCTCCCCACCTCATTTGACTGGCGCGTGGGAGTGCTGGATGGTGAGCCGCTCTACGCGTGCCGCTACTTCATGGCTCATCGCCACTGGCAGATCATACGAACCACCTCGAGCGGTTTGCAGCGAGGAGGACGAGTGGAAGCGGTACCCATCGAGGAGGCACCGACTCCTGTAGTACAGGCGGCTGTTCGTACCGCGCGCCTGGTCGGGAATGGCCTGTATGGCGTGGACGTCAAGGAGGTAAGCAAGAAAGCTTACGTAATAGAAATTAACGACAATCCGAGTATTGATGCCGGCTATGAAGATGCGATCCTGAAGGATGAACTTTATCGGAGGATTATTCGGTCGATTCTGCGGCGGCTCGAAGAGCGGAGAAACTTCCGTGAACGTGGTCCAGTTCGGTAAGTGATCCCCCTAGCCAGAGTAAACCCGTATGGCACCTCACAGCACGATCACGGCACCTGCCCGATCCTTGCACCTTTTCGAAGGTTTCGGCGTAGAACTGGAGTATATGATTGTCGACTCGCGAACGCTGTCGGTGATGCCGGTGTCCGATCGTATTCTGGAGGCGGCAGCCGGCTCAATCGTTTCGGAGGTTGACCTCGGAGAGATCAGCTGGTCAAACGAACTCGTCCTACACGTGATCGAACTCAAGACAAATGGCCCGGCCGGTTCTCTGGAGGACCTACCCTGGCTCTTTCAGCGCCACGTCGCACGGATTAATGAACTTCTCGAGCCACTGGGAGGCAAGTTGATGCCGGGGGGAATGCATCCATGGATGCATCCTGGGACCGAAACCAGGCTATGGCCTCACGAGTTCAACGCTGTATACACGACCTACAATCGGATCTTTGAGTGCAGGGGACACGGCTGGTCCAACCTGCAGAGCCTCCATCTGAATTTGCCTTTCTCTGGAGACGAAGAATTTGGCCGACTACATGCGGCGATTCGCCTTTTGCTCCCGATTCTGCCCGCCCTCGCAGCGAGTTCACCGGTGTATGACGGCCAAGCCAATGGAATTCTTGATAATCGGCTCGAAATGTATCGGAGAAACCAGGCCCGAATTCCCTCCATCACCGGAGAGATCATTCCGGAACCGATTTTCGATGAGGCGAGCTATCGACAGGAAATACTCGAGCGCATCTACCGCGATGTCGCTCCTTTT
>DATGOF010000601.1:0-3501 GCA_035306285.1 Acidobacteriota bacterium
TCTACTCTTCCTGTCGCCTGGACGACACCCTCTTCAATGAAGTCGAATGAGGGTTCCGTCAATTCGGTCAATCTACTTTCCAGATCCACATCGAAGGCGTAGTGGAACTCCCTCAGATTGGAAATCGATCCGGAGAGGTGGGCATCAACGGCCTGAGAAGTAAGACGGACGTTTGGGAGCTCAACGTGATTTTCTCCCACGGCAAAATCGGTTACTAGCGTCGCAGTGGGGAGAGAAAAGCCGTTTACCCTGAGAAGAAAATCAGTTAATTCGAGAGTGCCCGCATATTCGCGTTGGTCGGGCAAAAAGCGGAAGCGGGCTTGAAAATCTCCTTGCTCTGAGTCGACCAGAATCGGTTGATCCTGGTAGAGAATCAGACCGTCCTGGATCCGAGTGTAGGAAATGGCCAGGTCGACGAATGAAAAACCGCCGCCGCCATCCTCCTCTTTCTTCTGGAAAAACATATTGGAAAGGTTTAACTTATCATTGGGGTCCTCGACGAGACGGATCTCAGGTCTGACAAGGAGGAGGCTGTCTAAAGAGACAGAGGGTTCCCACAAGCTTCGCACCGAAAAATCGAGCGCGATATGTTCAATAGCGATGGCCGGCTCCTCGCGGGGCTGAGCCGTGCTGAAGATCGCCAGTTTATTCAGGTCGACTTCTTGCGAAAAAAGCCTGACGTCCACAGATTCGAGCTGGACGCTTACGGCAAAGCGGTTCTCCAGAAAAGAGACGATTTGGTTTCTAACCCACTGATCAAAAAGGTTGCTCTGAAGAAACAGGTACAGTGCGATCGAAGCGATCACAACCAGGGACAAAGCCGTGACTGCGGCAATCTTGATCAACCGAAGCATAAGTTTTTATCCGGACCATTGTTGATTAAAGATCATGTTAACAGATATTTTGAAGGGCGAGGAGAATCGCAGTTTGATCCCTGGAAGTGGTGATCCCTGGATTCTTCACCTGTTCAGGTGGTTTTGAAGAATAGCCTCGAACTTGCTTCAGCGGTTGTCAACGCGTTGACACGGGCTGGGCAGGGCTACTATGATTTCAGGACCTTTCTGACAGCGTGCCCCGGGGCATGGTAACAAGCACAAACCTTCAAATACGGATCTGGAGTGCGTTCAGTAACGAAAGGTCAGGTTGAAATCTCCTTCAGCAGCGATATCAGTTATCTGGAACTCGTCCAGGACGTTTCAGATCATATCGCCCGGCTCGTAGGGCTGGATGCTGAGTCACAATACTGGATTGGACTATCGTTACGCGAATCTGTTACAAACGCGATCCAACACGGAAACCAGCTGGATCCGACGAAGTTGGTCGTGTTGAGGTTTGACATTCAGGAAGATCGACTTGTGATTACAGTTCGCGACCAGGGGGAAGGGGTTGATGAAGATCAGTTGCCGGACCCGCTCGATCCCGAAAATCTCTTAAAACCTGGAGGAAGAGGAATCTTTTTCGTGCGCTCTTTTATGGACAAAGTCAGCTTTAGAAAGAGTGCAGAAGGACATGAAGTAATCATGGAAAAGCGGCTCAACCACAAAAATCAGGGAGATGAAAATGACGATTGAAACAAGAACTGCCAACGGAGTGACGATTCTAGATATTCATGGAAAAATCACCATCGGTGAAGGCAGTGCCGAAATTCGGAACAGGGTTCGCGATCTCCTGCAGGCGGATCGCAAGAACATTCTCCTCAATCTGGGAGATGTAAGTTATGTGGACAGTTCCGGAATCGGCGAACTTGTCAGCTCTTACACCACCGTGACAAACCAGGGAGGGCAACTGAAGCTTTTGAACCTGACCAAGAAGCTTCGCGAGCTCCTGGCGATCACAAAGCTCTTGACCGTCTTCGATACATTCGACGACGAACAAGAAGCGATTGAGAGTTTTCGCTAGTCAGTTGTCCCTCCAAATTCCGACTGAGAGCCCGGCCCTAATTTGGCCGGGCCTTTTTCTTGCAAACTCCTTACTCCATGAGTCCCATATCAGGCCGGATTTCATTCTTGCGAAATGGTCCGAATCCGATCCTGCGACCCGTTTCCGTGATATCTTGATCTGGTTCAGACCTCCATTGTTCGTAAAGTTGGGGCGGTGTCTTAAGAGCAGAGAAAGCGGCGCTAAATGGCTCGAGAAAATCTGTATGTGATAGACCGCGGACAGAAGTTTCCTTTTCTTCGGGGGATGATCACCCACAGTCTTATCGAGAGAGGTCTGTCGTTTCATGAAGCATACGAGACCGCGAGCAAAGTGCGAGACAAGATTCGCTCGCGCCAGGCGGTGCCCAAGAGTGAGCTCTCGGAAATTATCGAGCAGGTAGTTGTCGAACGCTACGGACAGCGCTACGCTCGCCGCCGGGTCAGCCGAGTACGCCAGCTCCCCGCGGTCCTGGTCACCGGTTCCGACCGAACGAACCGCATCGTACCTTTCAGCAAGGGGATTCTTTCCCAATCTCTGCAGGCGACGGGCCTCGAGCCTCCGGTCGCCTATGATATTGGACGTGAGATTGAGGGACGGCTTTTGCGGGAGAAGAAGAAGGAAATCTCTCGTGATGAGTTGAGACGCCTGATTTATGAGACGATCCATTCCAGGCACGGCTCTGAAATCGCTGAACGCTATCTCCTGTGGAGATGCTTTAAAGCCCCGGATAAGCCTCTTCTTATCTTGTTTGGAGGTGCGACCGGGGTGGGAAAGAGTACTCTGGCCGCTGAAGTTGCTCACCGGCTGGGAATTCGAAAACTGGTATCAACCGATACCATTCGCCAGATCATGCGGATGATGTTTTCAAAGGATCTCCTGCCGGCCATTCACTATTCGTCCTACGAAGCGTGGAAGGAAAGGACCATCAGTGAATCTGGAGGTCACCAAAATGCAGTGATCTCCGGCTTCCGTGAGCAGGCGGTGAAGGTGCTGGTCGGGGTAAGAGCGATGGTTGAACGGGCTATTCAGGAGAACTCCAGCCTGGTGATCGACGGTGTTCATCTTGTTCCCGGATTGACCGGTCTGGACCAGTATAAGAATCAGGTCCACGATGTTCAGATCATCGTCTCAACCCTCGACCGTCAGAAATATCTCGAGCGATTTCCCAGGCGAGAAACGCAGGAAGGCTTGAGAGTTACCCAGCGGTACTGGGACAACTTCGAGAATATTCTGCAGATTCAAGACTATGTGTTGGACATGGCGGAGACTCATGACATTCCTATCGTCGAGAATGACAACTTTGACCAGACAGTCTCGTCAATCCTGACGGTCATTACGAATACCCTGAGAGAGAAGCTTAGCCTGGATCAACAGAAGCTGGTTTCGCAGATGCTGTGATGTCTGCTTGATGACGCGATTGGTATCGAGGACTTCCGTGTCCAACTCCCGCCCAAAATCCAAGTGTCTATTTGTGATTCAGGATGGTCTTGGTGATCGCCCGATCGCCGCGTTGGGAAATCGGACCCCTCTTGAAGCCGCACATACTCCCAATATGGACCGCCTTATCAGACGTGGTGTAGC
>DATGOF010000602.1:0-2000 GCA_035306285.1 Acidobacteriota bacterium
TGCGCGCAGCGATACCTGCCTCGGCCAGGACTGTTCATTCTTCGACAACTGTTTTGTGACGCGCGCTCGTCGCCGAGCTTTTGAATCCGACGTCCTGGTTGTGAATCACGCGTTGCTTTTTTCAAACCTCGCCCTGCGGACGGATGAGATCGGTTCTGTGCTTCCTGACTTTTCCATCCTGATCCTGGATGAGGCCCATGAGGTGGAAGATGTAGCGGCAGAATACTTCGGACGGCAGATCAGTAATTATCAGATCGATGAGCTGTGTCGCGACACTCTACGGGCTGCTGCAGCAAGTCCATCAATCGTGCGTTCGCTGGATAAGGTTCGGCAACATTCAACACGCTTCTTCGACTATTGGCCCGCTGGGGAAGGACGCTTCTCCATCAATTTTCACAGGGGAGCCGGCCGGAGTAGAATCGACCTGCGTGAGGATGGCCTTCCTTTGTACCAGAAGCTCCACAGTGCTTTGTCGACACTCTCCCATCAACTGGCCAGGGTGTCGCCCCGGCCGGCTGAGATTGATGCACTGCAGCGACGACTGGACAGCATCGTGAATGCCCTGGAGGATCTCTTCCAGATGGAAGATCCCGAACATGTGTACTGGTACGAGAGAAGGGGGCGGGGAGTTTTCCTTCATCGGACCCCGATTGAAGTGGCTCCATTGCTGCGCGATTGTCTTTTCCAATCCACTGATACGGTGGTCCTGATTTCGGCCACTCTGACAGCGTCGGGGAGCTTTGACTATGTATGTAGTCGCCTGGGAGTGGACGGGGCAGACGAACTTGTCTTGCCGGGTGAGTTCGACTACAGCCGTCAAGCCGTACTGTATGTCCCCTCTAGAATGCCCGAGCCGCGTTCGCCAGAGTTCTTTCTACGCGCCTTGCAGCAGATCCGGTCAATTTTAAAGATTACGGATGGTTATGCCTTCCTACTCTTCACCAGTTTCCAGCAGATGGAAAAGGTCTATCAGGCGCTGGAGAGGAGTGGCGATTACCCACTGTTTAAGCAGGGAGACATGCCGCGAAATCTCCTGCTCGGGGAGTTCAGGGAAACACCGAGGGCAGTCCTCTGTGCTACCTCCAGCTTCTGGCAGGGGGTGGACGTGCAAGGTGACGCGCTGAGGGCCGTTGTAATTGACAAGCTGCCGTTCCGCGTTCCGACCGAACCAGTGGTAGCGGCTCGCCTACACCGAATCGACAGGAAAGGAGGAGACTCCTTCCTGGAGTACAGTGTTCCTGAAGCTGTAATTGCTCTCCGGCAGGGGCTGGGACGGCTGATCAGGTCTCGCCAAGACCGGGGCATCCTTGCAGTTTTGGACGGGCGACTACGCACTAGACGGTACGGCCGGCTCTTCTTGGAGAGCTTGCCAAACTGCAGGCTTACAGATAACATTATGGAACTCAAAAACTTCTACAGCAAGAATGTATCAATAATATCAAGCGGAGAATGAGTTGGTAGCCAGGGCTGCCAAATTGTCCCTGTGTGGGGGGTTGTTCCGCAAAAGTGATGCAAAGATGGAGTATATGTCATGAGACTTAAGCTGAGTGCCGTTGTGTCCAGCATCCTGCTAGGACTCGTCCTATTAGGATTACAAAGCGGCGTTTCTTTTGCCCAGGTGGGGGTAATCCACGGGACCGTCGTCGATGAGCAGGGAAACCCAATTGAGGATGTCTTGATCCGAATTGAGGGGATGGAGGTCTCCCGCAAGTACAAGGTTGAAACCAACAAGGATGGCGAGTATTTGCACGCCGGCGTGAGTCTTCAGGGTACCTATCGTGTCATCGCGGAAAAAGAAGGTTACCGCACTGCCTACGTTGAAGGCGTTCCCGCCGGCTTTGATCGGAACGAAGAGCGAGGCAAAGTCGACTTTACGTTGACTAAAGGGGAAGGTCCTACGCCCGATTTCGACATGACCGATGAACAGCGTCAAAAGCTCGAAGAAGAGCAAAAGAAGGCTGCTGAGCGGGCTAAGAAAATGGAAGCCGTGCGTGAATCCT
>DATGOF010000603.1:0-2060 GCA_035306285.1 Acidobacteriota bacterium
GAGTATAGCCGCGAGTTCCAGGCACGCGCAGCCGACGAGCTCGATCTGCTGCCGGAGGGGTCGGCTATTGCCGAAATGCTCGCCGACTACGGCGTCATGCGGGATCAGGCACGCGCTTGCGACGGCCAAAGCCATTTCTGAGTTGCTATTCGGTGCCCACAGAGCCTGTATCGCTGCAGCCATCAAGCCACGAGAAAGACGTGATGAGCGCGAAATATACGATCAAGGTTGTCGAAGACATTGCGGCGGAAGGTGTGTCGCCATCAGAAATAGAACACTTGCTCGACATTGCCGCGTATGCTGTAGATCGCGTCTCCCCATCGCTGGCCAGGCGAGCGGAATTCGCCCTCTCCGACTTTCGAACCGCAAAAAAACGTGGCATCTCTGATTTCGACCTGACAATCTGTCGGGTGCCACGGTCGGACCCTGAGATCTGGTCAGCTATTTTCACTCACCACAAGCGCCGGCTCTCCGTCCAGCTTTCTATCGTCAAAGAATCCTAGTTATTTTCAGGTATGTCCCAGTCTTTGGGGCGTGGATCTCCGGTCTGGTGAAACTGTCGGACGAGTTTCACAAACTGCAAGAAGTCCTTGTTCTCCTGAGTGAGCCGGTTGCACGTCGCCCAGTCGACCTCGAGCCGTTCCCTTGCTGGAATGAGAATTTGGCTTTCGGCCGGGTTCTCGGGATCAATTTGGATCAGCCCGATCCCGTGAAGGGAAAAGAGCATTCTCAGCTCTTTCATAGTGTCCGCCCCCTCGACCTCGGCAGCAACGAGGTAGCCAAAATTTGCCCAGGAGGAATTTGAAACCGCCTGGAAGAAGGCTTCTCTCAAATTCGATCTGTTCAGCAGTAACTTTACCTCGAAAGACCACAGCTTCGTTTTTTTATCCGCGTATTCTTTGACCGCACCCTTGATTTCATGGTGCCAATCAGCCGTCAGATCTTCCATTCCGACGAGGTCCGGGTAAAGCCACTTATTTCCCCTCGGTCCCTGTTTATTTGAAGACTTCCTTTCGTCTATACGTTTTGAATATATCCCGAGTTCGGACCATAGATACTCCGAAACGACTGGATAAAGATCGCTCTCCTTGAGTGAGGCGGCGCCCGAAATAAGTGGGGACTCTTTTCCCTCGGTTTCGGCTTCATCCACCTCCGCTTGGTCCGTCTTCGTAGTCCAATAGTACTGCCGGGGCCGACCTTCAGTCGTTTTGACTTGTGGGTTACGCTTTTGCAGCGCAGGTCGCTGTGAACCTATTTCCGCAACAATTTGCTGAATCAGATCCGCATCACTCGTGATGAAGGTGCTGTTGAGCTTTTTCTGTTCACATTCGCTCGGATATTCCTCGAAAATCCATTGAGCTATCTGGCGTGCCGTGAACTTCTGTTCCGGGCGGCTGGCGAGGAAATCAACGACGGTTTTGGCGAGATTAAGTCCCATCGTATCACCCTTTCGCGCGCGTGCCCGGTGATGAGGCAGCGCCATTGGCTGGATCTCCAGCCTGTTCGACACCTCTGCGGATCTTCTGATAAACCTCTCGGACGAGGTGCTCGGTCGCAATGCCTCGGAAGGAATCGTCGTTCATCAGCCGCGTAAATATCTCCTCGTTGCCCTCCATCCGTTCAATGAACAGACCCTCAAGCATCTTGTTGAAAACAAAAGAGAAGTTCTCAAGCGTGTTTACGCGTGCTGCCTCCTGAAGCTTCTCATTCGCGGCGGCGGTTTCGGTCACTTGGTCGAAAAACAACTGATCAGCTGGCGTAAATTGCGTCCCGAACCGCTCATTCAGCTTGTTGATGAGCGAGGACAGCGAGACATCTTCGTCGTGGCCCTTTCCTGTGCCGACCTCAGTCGGCCCCTTCAACGGGTCGGGCTCACCTGCCTTGAGATCGATTGCTCCTTCGCTGATTTTTTGCAGGCGGTAGAACTTGAGGGCCACATCGTCTTCGACCTGGTAGTCACGATCGTCTGGATTCAGCGGCAACTTGGTCAGCAAAAATCGGCTGTAGGTGTAGAGCTTTTCCAGATCAGAGTCCTGATACGGGATGATTTGCGACAGGAA
>DATGOF010000604.1:0-5100 GCA_035306285.1 Acidobacteriota bacterium
TTGTCCAGACCCGACTCCAACAATTGCCGGCTACGTTCCTTGTTGAGGAGAGTGGCGTTGGTGGATACGACAGTATAAATGCCTGCGTCGCGACAATAGCGGATCATCCGAAACAGGTCGGGATTGAGTAACGGCTCACCCAACCCCCACGGAAAAACCAGTTCAGTTTCACTCCGGATTTCGTCGATGATTCTCTTAAAGAGATCGAAATCAAAGTCCTCGGCAGGATATTCGCCAAACTCACGTGGGCACATCGGACATTTCAAATTGCACCTACCGGTGTTTTCGATGATGAGCGTGAGGGGGTAGCCGTTCAATTCGCTCCTGCCGAGCAAGTACCCCTTCATCAGTTTGTACCGGTTGTGAATGTGAGATGCTTTCATAGAAGCCACGCAAGAACTGAATTGCCGATGCCACATCATAACAAATCCCTCGGCGGAGCACGAAGCTGAGCTCGCGGCATTTAGAGAATCCGGCATTCTAAAGTGATGATGGCACGCAATTTGCTGCTTATACTGATAAAAGAATAGGATGGCGCTAGTCTGATCTTCCGGAAAGGACGAAGATGTACGACTGAAATACTGAGTTAGCATCTTCTGTCCGACTCATGTAAGCAGACTGAAACCTCCCGACCGTTTGTGGATCAGACTGAGAAAAGGAGACACAGAATGATAGGTACTGCTCGTAACCGGGTAAATTTTCCCCTCTTGTTTCCACTTCTGATCTTTTTGCTCTTCGTATCAAGCTGCGCTCGCAACCCGGTTACAGGAAAAAGAGAGATCGCGCTCATTTCTGAAAGTCAGGAAATTGCTTACGGCAAGGAAGCCCACCCTGAGATCCTGGCTCAGTTCGGCCAGGTTGAAGACAAGCAACTTCAAAGCTATGTCCAGCGTGTCGGAAATGAACTGGCGAAGATTTCCCATCGCCCTGACCTACCCTGGACCTTTACAGTCGTCGACGTTCCGGTGGTGAACGCGTTTGCCCTGCCAGGCGGGTACATCTATTTCACACGGGGCATCTTGGCCTATATGAACAGCGAAGCTGAACTGGCAGGTGTGATGGGTCATGAAATCGGTCACGTTACGGCGCGTCACGCGGTATCACAGATGTCCAGGGCTCAGCTGTTGGGCCTCGGACTCGGCCTCGGAAGCATCTTTTCGCCGACATTTCGAAGCCTCAGTGACATCGCACAACTCGGAGTGGGTTTGCTCTTCCTGAAGTACGGCCGCGAGGACGAAGAGCAGTCCGATGAACTGGGGGTCGAGTACATGTTTAAGGCAGGCTATGACCCCCGTGAGATGAGCAATTTTTTTCAGGTCTTCCAAAGTATGCAGGAAGAGAGCGGAGAGGCCGTCCCCAGCTGGCTCTCCTCCCATCCTTCACCACCCGATCGAATCGAAGCAACGGCTGCTCTGGCCAAGAAGTATCTGGCTTCGGTCGATGCTTCATCATTAAAGGTGAACCGGCCGGATCATCTGAGCCGGCTGGAAGGGCTGGTATTCGGAGAGAACCCTCGTGAAGGCTTCACTGCAAACGGCGTGTTTTATCACCCGGAGCTTCGGTTCCAGATTGACTATCCTGACGGCTGGAACGTCCAGAACAGCAAAAGTGCCGTCATTTTTGTAGAACCCAACGGCAGGGCCGCGATTCAGCTCACGCTTGCCCCGCAGGATAGTTCTCCCGAGGCACGCGCGGTCAGTCTCGGTCGGCAGCAGGGTGTTCAGATGGTGGACGGGAGGCGTGTTCAAATTGATAACAACAATGCCTTCCTCGCCGCCTATCAGATCCGCCAGGCAAGCAATCAGGTAATACAGGCGATTGCAGCCTTTATCTCCTACAACGGTCACCTCTACCAACTAGTCGGTATGGCTCCATCAAATACCTATCGCTCATACTCGTCAGTCCTGCAGCAGGGCGTTACGAACTTTCGGAGAGTTACTGATTCACGTATCTTGAACGTGACACCCGATCGCCTTCGCGTTGTTCGGGCGAGCGGTGGAGAAACTTTAAAGCAGATCGCCAGCCGGTACTCTGACTCCCGTGTTTCAGTGGAAGACCTTGCCCTCTTGAACCGTATCGATCCCAACCAGCGTTTAGAATCGGGAACGATGGTCAAGATCGTGGAGCCCGGACAGCGGCCCGGATCCTGATAGCTACACAGCCAGGGAATTAATTAATCCAGTAATCGTCGTCCCGCCGCCTGGGGGGATCATTACGTCGTCCTTCATGCACCTCGAAGCGACTGCGCATCTTCTTGAGCTTCCAGCGGTAATAATTCTGCCGAATATTCGAAAGTGAGAGCAGGCCCTTCAAGTAAAGAAACGCGAACAGCATTCCGCCCAGGTGAGCGAAATTATCGACGGGACTCTGGGAGGCAGAAAGCGCCGAAAGGAAAGCAATCAGTCCGAGTACCGCTACAAAGTATTTGACCTTCACGGGAAAGAGGAAGTAGAGGTACACGTACCGATTGGGAAACATCATCCCGTAGGCCATCAGTATCCCGTAGATCGCACCGGATGCTCCGATGGTGGGAATCGTTGAGAAGGGGTGAAAGAGTAAGGAAAATAGTCCGGCCCCGACCCCGGTGATGAAATAAAACTTCAAGAACTCCGAACTTCCCAAGTATCGTTCCAGCTCTGACCCAAACATCCACAGCGCAAACATGTTAAAGAGAATGTGAAGCAGATCCCCGTGAAGAAAGAGATAAGTGACTAGTTGCCAGAAGTAGAGGCGAGCAATCACCAGATACGGGGTTAAGCCGAATATCCGGATAATCTCGTAGCTGCCTACCAGTGATGCGAGGGTTTGCCAGAGGAAGACGACTACGTTGGCAATGATCAGGTATTTTACAACCGGGCTGATTCTGGGACCGAGTGTTACCTGATAGGGACCATATGCCATGCAGCCATCATAGCGAATTTTGGTACGGGGAGACAGGCAGGAAGAGGAATAGAGACCTCACCGTTTGAGCATGGAGGGTCCGCGCTACCCGTGTTCCATGTACTGCCGTGGCCGATATTTATCAACGTCGAGCCGAAAGAGGTCAGGAACCGACCTTCTCGAGATCACCTTCCGAAATGCCGGCGTCTTTACGGAGTTGCTCGACCTTATCTACCCGCTCCCACGGGAACTCCACATCATCTCTTCCGAAATGGCCGTATGCTGCTGTTTTGCGGTAGATGGGTCGGCGGAGATCAAGTGTTTGAATGATGCCGGCGGGCGTCAAATCGAAATGGTGACGAATCAATTCACTGATTTGATCATCACTGATCCGTCCGGTACCGTCGGTGCGCACCATAACTGACACCGGTTCCGGGATTCCAATTGCATAGGCCAGCTGAAGTTCCACCCGGTCTGCCAGACCTGCGGCCACGCAGTTCTTGGCGATGTAACGGGACATATAAGATGCCGACCGATCGACCTTGGACGGATCCTTGCCGGAAAAAGCTCCGCCTCCGTGGCTTCCAACACCACCATACGTATCGACAATGATCTTTCGCCCGGTTAGACCACAGTCCCCCTGCGGCCCACCGACGACGAAGCGGCCGGTGGGATTGATAAAAATCTTGGTCTTGTCATCCATCAGCTCTTCAGGAATGACAGGTTTAATGATTGATTCACGAATGGCATCATGGAGGGTGCTGTTGCTCACCTCGGGACTATGTTGCGTCGAGATCACGATGGCCTCTATCCGCACCGGCTTCCTGCCTTCATATTCCACCGTCACCTGAGACTTCCCATCGGGACGAAGCCAGTCGAGCTCACCTTTCTTCCGGGCCTGCGAAAGTCTGAAGGTGAGGCGATGGGCCAGCTGAATCGGCATTGGCATCAGGTTGCTCGTCTCATTGCAGGCAAAGCCAAACATGAGGCCCTGATCTCCAGCTCCTCCCTTGTCTACCCCTTGAGCGATGTCAGGCGATTGCCTGTCGAGTGAAGTGATCACGCCACAGGTGTCACAGTCGAAGCCATATTTTGCTCGCGTGTAGCCGACCTCGCGGACCGTCTCACGGGCAATTCTTGGAATGTCGGGTACACAGGACGTTGTAATTTCGCCAGCCACAACAATCAAACCCGTGGTAATCATAGTTTCGCAGGCGACTCGACTGTTTGGATCTTCACTCAGAACGGCATCCAGGACGGAATCCGAGATCTGGTCTGCAATCTTATCGGGGTGCCCCTCTGTTACCGATTCTGATGAGAAGAAGTGTCTTCCCGTGGGTGCCATCTATCCTCCTAAATACTGAAACTTTTCAATTCACAGGTAAGAAAAGAACGCTAACACAGCGACCTAATCCTGTCAATTCAGGCTTCCGTACAAACCCCGGAGCCAGACTGCTCGAAGAACTGCAAAAGAATCTCAGAATGATAGTGACCTAACCCTCATCTTAAGTCGATCCGCCGCGTAGTCCACGGTCGGACTGACCGGTACCCATCGCGCTTTACCGTCACCGGACCAGGTTGGATCACGAACCGAGGTAACTGTTCAATCCACTCAGAATAGGATGGGAGTATTCGTTCACTCGATTTCCGGCCCAGCAGAGCGCTAAGAGTTTCCTGATAGGCAGGAGAAACTGCCTGTAGCACGATCCCCTGCTGAACTGATGTCAAACCGAGTAGGGGGTCACTTGCGGCGATCTCCGCCACGTCCACCTCGGGGATGCTGGTCCCATAAAATCCGTTAATGGCCTCTATGAACAGGTTTGCAATCAGCGCGTGACCGGTATTAGTGGGATGAAAACCATCCAGACTGAAGATTCCCCCAAGAAATTCGGTGGTCAAGACTCGCTCTCCCAGCGGGTATCCATTTTGATCTATCACCCGAAGGGCTCCATGCACGTCGACGACGGGAAAATTGAGTGACGCTCCCAACTGGGAGATAAAACCGTTCATCTGAGCAGTTGCCTGCCTGATTTCCTCCACCTCAGCAGCAGAAACAACCGCCGAATCGGGAAGCGGACCCGGGATCTGACCCATGAGAATCGGTTCGACCATCTGTACGCCGACCGCTGTCACGTAATCACCTTCAGCGATTCCCAGCGCCGGTCCGATGACCTGCAGAGGTGCCCCGGCCAGAGCAGCCACCTGGGCGGCGGGAGTGAG
>DATGOF010000605.1:0-2204 GCA_035306285.1 Acidobacteriota bacterium
AGCCGGAGACGAAGTGGGAGGTAATAGGACGTATCTGGGCAGCGTGGTTAATGCTTTAATTTGTGCCGGCGAGGGTGCTGGTCGCCTCTGCATCAATGAGAGGAGCTCCAGCGAGGAAAAGAGGGCTTTCGCGGCCCTTGCAGAGAAGAGTCAGCATGTCAGTGTGCATGCAACCGTTCGTTCCGATACCGATCTCCAGGAAGGACCTGCCCGGATTGTCACCTTTTCGAATGGTCCCTTGGAGCGAAATGTCATGTTGGGACAGGAGGGACGTGATCTGGTATTCAGAATCCGGACTCCGCGAAGCGGCCTGAATGGCGTCGATATGCAGTTCTCCTTACCGGAGGCAATCGAGAGCGGGAAGAACACCCGGGTGACGGCTGAATTCAAGAAAGGTGCTCTGTTTCTATCCGCGGAGGCGGGTGGTGTAACCCGATCCGGAAGTTATCGTCCTCGGCTCTTGCAGTCTTCTTTAGAAATTCGGGGTAAAGGGGAAGCCCACGTGCCGCTGGTCTTTTTGAACCGCTCGGGAGTAGTGGCATTCCTGCTACTTTTGGCAGGTACGGCTATCCTGATACCGGCCAGAGGCGCTCTTGCTGTGAGAGCAAGTGGAAAAGCAATTCAGGGTCAGATAAAAGATTCAACCTCTCCAGTCTGAACGCGTTCCCGCAATACGGGTGCTTCAAACGACACTTCACTCTCCCATCGAAGATATATGCGATCATATAAAAGTAAGAAGCTCCTGCTTGGAGGCCCACTTTATCTTGCCAGGACCAATGCTGGATGTAACCTCCAACAATCGGGGAAATTGGCACAGCCACCGTAGCAATCTCTCTCGCGCGATCCTTGCTTCGTGTTGCCGCGGGAGCCGGTTGTTCCGCCAGGTCGTGCTAGCCGTTCTCTTGAGTGTTCTTTGTTCTTCCGTTGCATTTCCTGTCGACTTCAAGATTGTCTGGGAGCACGATGGCTTTTGCGACGATGGATTGCCCGGCTGTCCTGTGGACCTTTTCAGAATCTATATGTCGCCCGACCGCGAGGCCTTACTGGCAGGAAAGGGGGAGCTGGTCGGCACAGTACCGGGTGACGGAAAGCGAGAGTTCGAGTACTCTCTGCCCAACGACGGAGAGACCCGTTATTTCGCCATTGCCGCGGTGAATTCGCGCGGAGTCGAGTCTGAGCTCTCAAATGTGATCGCGGTGGTTGCCACCGAAATGAAACTGGACAATCTTTTACGAAGAGAGTCCAGGCAAAAGAAAAAAGATTCCCCCAGGCAAAATCCTTGATATTCCCCTACGATTGCTTCATATTAAGCTCGAAAAAGGGGATTGGTTCCTATAGAATCAGTTTTAGACTTTCCACTCTTCGAATCTCGGCATTCAAACGAAAGGTCGAAAAGGAGTCGTCATGTTTAGAAGCTCGAAACTTCCTCTAATTTTCGCGATTCTGCTGCTAAGCACCAGTATCTTCGCGACGGAACCCGAGCCGGCACCGGCGGCAGTTGGTCAGGTAATTTCAGAGACAGTAGCTATTGATGGTGTCGTTGTACCTTCGGGGACTGCCTTGCTGGCTCCGACGACGCTCGCGACAAGCCAGCAGCCGGCAGCGATCCATCTGATCGGCGGCCATACGGTCGAGCTCGCCCGTAATTCTGCTGTTCAGCTCAATCGGTCGTCTGATACGGTCCAGTTGTTGCTCCAGGATGGCACACTCTCTTTCAAGGGCCCTGAAGGTTCCGTCGAAACGGTAGCCGCTCCTTCTGAACTGGTGATTGCGGATGGGAGCCTTTCGGTTGCTCGAAGTCCAATCCGAGGTGCGGTTGCTGTCATCATGGGACCGGTGGCAGAGGACTCACTGGAGTTCACCGTTAATGATTCAGCTCGTTTGAAGCTGGATCAACCAGTGCTGGTGTGGGACCGAGATAAACCGCTGGAGACGTCAGAGGTTCACTGCATCCGAAAAGTCGAGGCTAACAAAGTTCAAACAGCAGAACCGGTTTCGAGCGAATTCGAAGGGAAAACCCTGCTTGTCCAGGGTGCTGAAGTGGAAAGGGCAATTGAGTCCGGAGCGCGTGTAATTGGACAGACTGCTCCCGCGATTCTGGCAGGCGGATGTGCGGCCATAGCTGCATCCGCATTTCCTTCGGCGGGACTGGGGGCCACCGGGATAGTAGCAGGGACCACAGCCGCTGGAGCCACCAGTGCAGT
>DATGOF010000606.1:0-5584 GCA_035306285.1 Acidobacteriota bacterium
TGCCCGCACTCCATCAGTTGAGCGAATGGAGAGAATTGATGGCTGCAAGTCTGCATCCAGCTGATTTGCTGTTGATCCCTCAATTGCCACAGCAGCAGCCGAAGTCAACATGGCTCCGCTGTGGCGGCTATCCTGCCGAACGACAGTGGAGAAGACTGCCACCCTGCCCAGCTCGGTCGTTTCGAGCCGAACAAATAGCGGGGGAGTTGCTCGAGCACGGATTGGGCGTGAGCCACTACTGCCAGTACTCTTCCTCTTCCTGCCGGCACCATCACCAGCAACACCTTCAAGCGCCGCCCCGAGTCGGCCCGCAAGACGAGCCAAGGGGGGACCGGACAGGGAATTAGATGGGCGCCCCATGGCAGATTCTCCTTGCTGTGAGGCATGAGACCTCAGCTCACGGAGGGCAACATTCACAAACGTTTTTCCAGGCCCTTTGGGAAGATTGTCAGGTATCCAATCGTCATGGGCTGGGGGCTCAGAATCTGCAAAGGCTCTCTCAACCTCATGCTCATCACTAGCGATGAAAACACCTGCCCATTCCAGTCGCTCGTCAGGTAGTGCGCTACCTTCAAGATATTTCACGACAAGCTCGACCGGTCGCATGAGAGCTATATGTTTAGCTACAGGTGAAAAAAGGCTGTCTTCCGCTGGAAGAAGTGGCCGTCTCGGAGCTCTAAGCCCTTTCTCGATTGCCAGGGTTCCGAGCTCTCTTGCCGGCCTCTGGGAAGATATGCGTCTGACAGAATTACCCTTTCCTGCACGTGCAGCGCGCATTGCTTTTGTGAAGAGGTCAAGGGGAGGAAAGTCCTCTGGTGCTGGAATCTCGATGGCGACTCCTTCCACCTCGACGCGGCAGTCAAAGCGACGCTCTGCGGGCGTATCCTTCATCAGGCGTGGCCAGAAGTTATACAGGATCGTTTCAACTATTCTGTTTCCAATAGTTGATAGATCTTCTTCATCTGTCTCGAAATCAAGAATCATGATCGACGTTCCAGTTCGATTCATGTCTCTTGGGAGAAAACCCAGTGCAGATGCCATTTCTGCCGCCCCGTGCCCACTTAAGGGGTCAACAATTCCATCTGCTGGATCCGGTATGCCCCACCAGTGTCTGCCAGTGAAGCGACGACATATCCCGTTTTGAGGCACATCAAAGGAAGGACCAATATGGCAACCGATAAGGCGGCGGCCTTCCGGGCCGGAATCGTGCGGAAGGGTATCGATGATGACGGTGCTACATCTGCTGGCCCTATACAACGCGACTTTTCCGAAACCGTAGGTTCCTCCGCCCAGATCGACGTCTCTCGCTGCCCCGATGTTCCGTACAAAATTGATGAATTCTGTCTGCTTGGTGTCGATTGGGATGCTATCCGCCCGTGTTGGCCCTCCGAGACCGACTGTACGGAAATCACAGATCTCCATCACGACAGGCCTCTCTTGAGAAAGCAACGCTACAAGCCCATCGCGTGATCCGGGTGCGGTCGGTAGATCGCCCAGGACCCGCGAAGCAAGAACAGCCTTCTGGTGAGCCGTGAGCCTGCGGAGTCGGATCTGGATCTCGGGTCCGATCCCCAGTCTGGCAGCATCGGCAATGTTCTGCAGAGATTCGCGGATCACTGTCTGCAATGGATCGAGAGTTGGAGCTCCCAGAAGGCGACTAGAGTTCTCTCCCATATTGCCAGTCGACCCATACGGCTCTGAGAAGAGATGGAGTGACGTCAGTGACATTCAGAAAGCTCCTGCTCGATCTTGGTGAGGGCGTCCGGAGCCAAGATGAATGGCGTAGCGAGTGAAAGATCGATTTGGTACGAAACGCCGGAGACTCCCGCCGGAACGGTCCTTGTTGTAAGCATTGATGAAGTCAGTCGGGGGAACCCGGGCCGAACCTCATATACCGTTTCAGATTCGAGGCGAAACGAATGACGATTCCAGTCGGGGGCATCAAAATCGTCGCAACCAATGGCTGATATAAGTCCCCGGAGATGCTCCGGATCATCCGCCTTGTTCAGCGCGCCCCGCGCAAGGCTCGAGATGCTCAAGATGCCACCATTCACAGGCTCGAGTACGAATCGAATTAGATGGAGACTGCCTCCTGAGGGGGGCTCCAGCTGTTCCAGGCCGTGGATAGTGATAACTGAAGTACTGGAGCGCAGCGTTGTCTTCACTTCTAAAGAGGTACTGCCCGTACGGAAATCGTGTCGATCCCCTGTTGGCCCACGCCAGGCCCTCCACGCAGACGATGCTCGATCAAGCAACCGGTTCAGGATGAGCAGCTCGCCGATGAGCCCCGCCACGGTTGTCACTTCGACTTCTTGCCCGCTTGTTCTCATCAGAAGCGAGCGGAAGTCTTCGATTGTCGAGTTGGCAGCGGATACGCAGCTAGCGCCGGCTGTGATCCTTGCAAGCATTTCGTCTACAACCTCTCCAAACACGGTCTCGAGGTCATGCGAAAGACAGGTGAGGTCGAGGAATCGCCTCGGTCGCCCGTTGTGCGTGAGGGCTGATATGCCTATTGCTATAGATGCCAGAGCGGTAGGGGTGGCAGGTGCTTCACGATCTTTCAAGGGCAGGAGGACACGCGGCTCCCCATTCGGGCCGAGCGCAAGGCGGACAGGGCCGGCAGGTGTTGAGATACCTGTCGAGATGGTCGGAATCTCGAGTCCGCCGGAGTCGTAACCTCCCATGCGAAGCACAGTCCAGGTTTCTTTGGCCGTTGCGGCAGCGGACTCATTCAACGCCGGCTGCCTCCGCTTGGGCGGCTTCCTCTGCCGCGATCTCCTCTATCTCGTCTGCTGACAGCGGGCTCAGATTCACGGAGACATAATTGCCACCCTCCGTCACTGAGCCAGGGAATACTATTCCGTAGCCAAGCACATCGTAGGCTGCATCCAGAGCGACCCTCCTATTCTTACTTTCCCTCTGCGGCTCCGAGGTCCGCTCGATACCGTAGAGGAGGAGAAGAGGAACCTGTCCGACGATCTCCAAGCGTGCGGCCTTGAGATCCTCCCAGTCACCATCCTTGCTAACCGTCTCAGGACAATCGAACAGGACATCCTGCTTCGACATCAAGGCTTTGATATCCGCGTCACCGTCTCCACTGATCCTCGCTCGCTTCACCAGTCTGATTGTGCCAGCAGAGCCAAGCGGGTCGCTGGAGATGGGGCCGTTCCTAGCCTCGACTATACCCACGTTCCAGTTGTCGAGCCTTGAGTCGCCGTTGGCGATGAACGGCAATATCATCCTGCGGTCCAGGTCGGCATGAGTGGCCTGTACCGTATAGGTTTCCAGAAAGCGCTGGATGGAGGATCTTGGGACTCCTCGCCAGAGCTTCCTGCCCCGAGCTTGGGCCTCAGGGTCTCGAAGACCAAGCGCCTCGGCACGGCTTGCAAGCTCTTCTCCAGCCCTCCAGTTCGCAAGAAGAAGCTTTCCATCCCGGTGGGCAAAGCGGAATGTCTGGCGGTGCGTCCCCCAATAACTGACTGCGCACTGGCGAGCTGCTCGCATCTTCGTGGCAGCCGTTATTGCCATCCCCGGAATGGAGCGGATACGAACAGCGATATCCATTGGCGTCAGGTCACGGAGGCGGTATTGCTCAATATCGTCCCGGATCTCTTGTTCAAGGGAGGCAAGTGCTCGGAATCGCAGCTTAAGCTCTTCCGGCATCCAGATCCGTGGGAGATCTTCGTAACGAGGTCTATAACCGAACCAGCGCCCCATCTGAAGCAAGGTGTCGTACTGATTCGTCGTGCGGAGGAAAAAGCTGACCATCAGCCCTTCGAGAGTAAGGCCGCGTGCCAAGATCGATCCACCGACGACGATGTATGTTTTGGCCGCTCCTGTGTAATCAATCCGATCGTCGCTTGCCCCGTTTTCGACAGGAAACTCGAGCACACTCAACACATCCGGCAGGTGCTCGAAAATCTGGTCAGGGGATACAGAGGGCGCATCGGTGATGTCATCCGGTAACCGGCCACGTTCTTCGTCCCATATCTCCTCGATACGCCGACCAAGAGGCGATGCTCTGTCAATGAGCTGCTTACGATGCACGTCCACCCAGCCTTCGATCAACGATGCAACGCGCTCATGAGCAATGACATAGGCCGACGTATGAACCAGCATTGTCATGTGCTTGCCGGCGTCTCCGCGTGCGCGACGTGCAGCACAGCAGGCGAGAAAATACAGGATCGCTGTCTTGAGAGTTTCGGTCATGACGGGCTGGAATGCGTCCTTCTCTCGAAGATTGCGGGGCTGCAGGAGGCACTCCTCATCGGAAGGCACATCCCGGATCATGTCGAGGCCCTCTTCCTCCGGAAGAACGTTTTCAGGGTCTGCCGGTGTTTTTCCGAACAGTCGTTCGGTTCCGAAGTAACGCTCCGGTAGGGGAAGAGCCGTGATGAAGTCGCGAGGATAGAGATCGTCTAATTCCTGGCCATCGATCCGATATGGATTGATAAGCACATTGGCGAACGGGGTTGCCGTGTAGCCCACATAGCTTACTGCAGGCAGTAGCGACAGAAGTTCGCGGATGCGCTGGTTGATCGCGGTCATGTCGAGCTCGCCGCGAGCTGAGTTGACACTCGCCTGATCGCATTCGTCGTCTATGACAAGAATCCGAAGCCGCTTGAGTACAGCGGGGAGGGTCCTCTCGACTGCATTTTTGAGCTCCTGCAGGGGAGAGACGTTCTTCTTGATAACCGCGAGTTGTGCCTTGTCGGAATGGGAGAGGAAGCCTCCTTGGGCTGGTGCTCTGAAATCTCGGTTCAGCTCATTGGGCGTAAGGACTTGCCAGTCCAGCGGGTTCCGAACAACGAGGTCCTCGTATAGCCTGAGCTGGGTTTGATAACGGAGTTTGTTGGTAAGGCCGGCCAGTACGATTACAGTGTTGTACCCGGCATCGAGCGCCTTAGCGATTACAGCCGTCATGTTCGCTGTCTTGCCGGACTGAACATGACCTACTACCAGTCCTCGACATGAGAATTGGCTCTCCTGTGGACTCGCGAGAAGAGAGACGACTTCGCTGGAGGCGTCGTCAATCGCTCTCACATCATCCTCATGCCAGCCCTTGCCGTTGATAAGGAAGCCTTGCACAGCAGGCCAATGACGGTCGGTCGGCTTTGGTCCGAAGTACCACTGCGGACGCTTTCTGATTACTGAGTGGAGATGAAGGATCTCCACCCTCTCAAAGTCCCGGGAAACGATTTCCCGTGCCTCTTCTATTTCGGATGAGAGGGTCGCTGCAAGCCCTGGGCTTAAGGTATCCAGTTCGTCCCGAACCAATAATATTGCCGCATCCAAATCGGCAACTTGCGGCAATGCCTGCAAAATCCTTTTAACCAACCTTTCAACCTGGGGACTTGGCACAGGAGCTCCTTGCTGTGTTGCGTGGAAGATAAGCGGCTGTATACCTCACATCCCTCTAGGCAATCAAACCGAGCAAAGTCGCACCGCACAGACAGGGCACTGGCTTCATCGTGAACTTGGGGTCTGGCGAGGGTGAGGTGTGGGGGTTTCGAAAGCGGTCCAGACAGGTCGGCTTGGGGTAGCCGGATCGCCGGCTTTTCGTGCCGTTGGCTTTGACCAGTCG
>DATGOF010000607.1:0-2615 GCA_035306285.1 Acidobacteriota bacterium
CCGCGATCGGTTCCGCTGAGCAGATCAAGCTCAGCGTGGATGTCGTCCGGAATAGACCAGGGATGCTCAATGGTCTCTCGGTACATGTCGACCACATGCAATGTTCCGTCAGGGGCATTTACAAAATTGACGGCGCGGAAGTAGTTGTCCCGCGAAGCCACAAACTCCTTATTTTGGTCGGCTCGCACAGATCGAAAAGTGACTCCATCGGGCGTCATGATCTGCCGGTGAATGAGATTTCCGGCCACCTCGCCGATAAAGACATTGCCGTAATACTCTTCAGGATAGGCCGTGCCGCGATAAATCGTGACACCTGAAGATGAAGTCCAGAAACCAGCTCCGGACAGCTCGCTCCGGGGCACATTTTGCTGGGTCGGATCCTGGGCCCATCGCTGAGCCCTGACCACTCGCCAGGCTTCAGGCGGACTGATTCGATACACCGGCAGCTGATCTCCAGCTTCGGCGGCGTCGTGGATGACACTGGTCACTGGTAAATGAGGGTTTCGGGCCAGATAGCGAGCCGGGAGAACCACATGTTGGACTGGATTTCGAATGTTGCAAATGAAACGATTTCCCCAGTCATCTATCGTGTTTCCGAATCGGGTCCCTCCTGAAATCGCTTGGAAGTCCTTCGAAAGGGGGTGGAACCGAAAGTCATTTCGGGAAAGCCGAACTTCCGAGCCGTTGACGCCGACCTGCCGGATGATGCCTCCATTTGTGCCGCCCGCGCCGTAGATCCAGTGGTCGACACCCCACATTAGATTATTGACGACGGCCTGCACATTGAACTTTCTGAAGCCGGTATAAACCCTTTCGCGGATATCTGCCTTCAGGTCTCCATCGGTATCTTTCAAATACCAGATATCGGGAGTAGCCGTTACAAAGATTCCCCCTTTCCATGCTGCCAGACCGGTCGGCCAGGAGAGTTCCTCTGCAAAGAGGACGCTTCGATCAAAGAACCCGTCTCCGTCCACGTCCTCCAGAATACGAATTCGCCCGATCGGCTCCTGGTTGGTCTGCTCTTCCCAGCTTCGTGCGGTTTTCTTGTCGGCATAGGGATAGTCGCTCATTTCCGCAACGTATGCCCGACCGTTTTCGTCGTAAATCATTGCAACCGGGTCATACACAAGCGGTTCAGACGCCAGCAAAACCATCCGGAACCCATCCGCAACTTCGAAAGTCTCACCGACGTCTGAGGGCTCGATGGGAGGAAGCCGAACAAATTCAAGGTCCGTGTCGGTGTCCTCGGAAAACCATGAGCAGCCGATCGAAAAACCGGACAGGAGAAGGGAGCCTAAAACAAGGAGTCTAGCAGCAGTATGCATTGGGCCCGAAGCCTCCGTTCAATTCAGTAAGATGGATTAAACAATCCGTTTTGCATTTTCTTTGACCAGGGCTTCCATGGTTTTTCTGTCCAGAATTGATTCCTTCATCTTCAACCAGGAAGCCTCAAAGTAAAAAAACGGTGAGTGTGACCCGAAAAGCACCTGGCGAGTAGGAATCTCAGTTACCAAGCGCTCCACGCCTTGTAGTCCATCAAGCCACGATATATCGCAATAGATGTCCTTGTGACTGACAAACATGGGGATCGCTTGTACGAGAACATTACGAGCCGCATTCAGAAGCATGATCTTCAGATCGGGTAGGGATCCCAGGATCGAGTCCAGCACATCAATCGCGACGGGAACCATGTTCACCAGCGGATGGGCCGTTCGGGGATCTTCCATAACGAGCACGATCTGGACGAGCAGATCTCTTTCTGCGGCAGCTTCGAGTAACTCAATCGATGAGGGGTGATCCAATGGATAACCATGATATCCAGGATAGAGCCGGATTCCGGGCATATTGTGCTCCTCGTGACATCTCCTCAGGTCTTCGGACCAGTCCGGGAGCATTGGATTGACAGTTCCGAAAGGGACGAACAACCCGTTTCCTCGCTTCCGGCACTCTCTTGCCAGTCGCAGATTGACAGCGCCGATATCGCGGTGAAACAGTGCTTCGAAACTTCCCGCCCAGGCTCGGTTGACTCCGAACTGGCGGAGACCGTCAGCCATTTCGTCCGTATCGTCCCAGTGCATCTGGCGGAAGGGCCAGCGGAAAAGCGTCACATTCACATCTACCGCTCCATCCGGCCATTCATCAAATTCCGAGTATGACTGAGGGCGGAATAACGGCACCGCCGTGGCTCCCAGAAGGGGTACCTTAAGAAATTCGCGGCGATTCCAGTCTTTCATCCCTTTCACCTTTCGTAATTGAAGCGTTGAGTCTCCTACTCTGTCCGGATTCCCTTTCTTGTGAGGATCGGCTCGAGCATTCGGCGCAAGTTGCCTCCAAGAATGAGTTCTTTGTCCTGGTTGGGAATCTGAGCCCCCATAACTTTGGCCAGCTGAGTAGCAAAGCTGCGCCCGCCGGCGTCACTTCCATAGATTATTCTTTCAGCACCGAGCTCTCTTACGGCCATCTCGACCATTCCCCGGGTAGGGTAGGATCCTCCAATTCCGATCGGTACATGCCGGACTGGGCGAATAGCGCGAATTCCTAACTCCCAGTTACCACCTGTATGCCCGCAGATCAATCGGGCGGATGGAACCTTAGAAGCGACTTCAGCCACCTCC
>DATGOF010000608.1:0-2714 GCA_035306285.1 Acidobacteriota bacterium
CTGGATCTCCCTGGCGACCGGCACGACCCCTGAGCTGGTTATCGATGCGCCGGGCCTCGTGACGTTCGGTGCCGATAATATGAAGGCCTCCGAGCTCTACGACTTCGTCATGTTCCTTTTGCCACTGGTCGCGGAGTCGAGCAACTTCCTCCTTAAATCGCGCGTGATACTCGGCAATGGCGCTATCTGACGGGTCATTCGCAAACTCCGAGGACTCTGACGGATTGTAGCCTTCCGGCGGGTGAACTCCGGTTGCAGCCAACTTCTCCCTAGCCAGCCATTCCAGATTGCCCCCGAGAATAATGTCGGTTCCACGCCCGGCCATGTTGGTTGCAATTGTGACTGCCTCCTTGCGGCCTGCTTGAGCAACGATCTGAGCTTCCTTCTCGTGATACTTGGCGTTCAGAACATTGTGTTTGATCCCCCGTCGCTTGAGTAGCGTCGAGAGCCTTTCCGATTTCTCGATCGAAGTCGTCCCCACTAGAACGGGGCGACCGAGCTCGTTCAACTCCTTGATTTCATCGGCCACAGCCGCAAACTTTTCGCGCTCCGTTCGATAAATGACGTCGGGATATTCGATTCGGATGAGAGGCCTGTTCGTGGGGATGACAACAACTTCCAATTTGTAGATGTTGCTGAATTCCGCCTCCTCGGTCTCAGCCGTGCCGGTCATACCGGCCAGCTTCTCGTACATCCGAAAATAGTTTTGGAATGTTATAGTGGCCAGGGTTTGATTCTCGCGCTCAATCTTGACCCCCTCCTTGGCCTCGAGCGCCTGGTGCAATCCATCGGAGTAGCGGCGGCCCGGCATTAAGCGCCCGGTGAACTCATCGACAATAATCACCTGGCCGTCACGGACTACATAATCCTTGTCCCGCTTGAACAGAGTGTGGGCTTTCAGCGCCTGCTGAATGTGATGGACAAGATCCATATGGCGCGGATCATAGAGATTGTCCACTCCCAGAAACTTTTCAGCCTTCTCAATACCCGATTCCTGCAAAACGACGGTGCGAGCCTTTTCGTCGACCTTGAAGTCCTGCTCCCTGACCAATTTTGGAATGAGTTTATCGATCCGGTAATACTTGTCGGTCGACTCCTCCGAAGGACCGCTGATGATGAGAGGCGTCCTGGCCTCATCGATTAAGATTGAATCGACCTCGTCGACAATGGCGTAGTGATGACCACGCTGGACACAATCTTCCAGCCGATATTTCATGTTATCGCGAAGATAATCGAAGCCGAACTCATTGTTGGTCCCGTAAGTGATGTCCGCCTGATACGCTTTGCGTCGCTCGGCATCGGTCATCTCATGCTGGATGCTTCCGACTTTCATCCCCAGAAATTTGTAAATCGGCCCCATCCATTCAGCATCTCGACGGGCTAGATAGTCATTGACAGTGACCACATGCACGCCCTTCCCTTCCAGCGCATTCAGATAAACCGGAAGGGTAGCGACAAGTGTCTTACCTTCGCCAGTCTTCATCTCGGCGATCTTACCTTCGTGGAGAACGACGCCACCGATTAGCTGGACGTCATAGTGCCTCATTCCCAGGGTACGGCGCGAAGCTTCGCGGACCACCGCGAATGCCTCAGGCAACAAATCGTCGAGCGTTTCTCCAGAGGTGAACCTTTTCTTGAACTCGTCAGTCTTTGCCTGAAGTTCCCCGTCACTCAATTTCTCAATTGAGGATTCCAGATCGTTGATCCGGTCAACGATAGGCTGAACTTTTTTCAGGTAGCGCTCATTCTGACTGCCGAGAATTTTGGCGAGGAGCGTATTGAACATACGGTCTTATTGTAGCATAGCGAGTCCGGCCCGAAAGTACTTGCAAGCTAAGCATTTACCACTTAAGCCTCGGTGATAGGTGTGTCATCCTTCGGATGTTATAATCTGACGATGGTAATACCGGAAGCTCTAACCTTTGATGATGTTTTGCTACTTCCAGGACGTTCTAGCGTCGCACCGGCGGAAGCTGAGCTCAAAACACGCTTTTCCAGTAACATCCCTCTCAACATTCCTCTGTCTTCTGCGGCTATGGACACGGTCACCGAAGCGCGCCTGGCAATCGCGCTTGCGCGCATGGGCGGCATCGGCATCATTCATCGTAATCTTTCGATCGAAGAGCAAGCGGCAGAAGTCGACAAGGTGAAGCGTTCAGAGTCAGGGATGATCGTTGACCCGGTGACGATGCGGCCCGACGCGAGTATCCGAGATGTGCTAGAGGTGATGAGTCGCTATCGCATCTCCGGTGTCCCGATCACCAATAAGCGGGGTAAGTTACTCGGGATCCTGACCAACCGCGATCTTCGTTTTGCGACCAACCTCGATGTCAAGGCATCCGAGCTGATGACCAAGGAAAATCTAATTACCGTCAGGGAAGGGATCACTATCCAGGAGGCCAAGAAAAAACTTCACGAGAACCGCATAGAAAAGCTACTGGTGGTGGATGATAAGTTCCGGCTCAAGGGATTGATCACCGTCAAAGACATCATGAAGATGATTACTTATCCAAACGCGGCTAAAGATTCGTTCGGACGCCTTCGCGTCGGAGCGGCAGTCGGAGCCACCGGAGATTTTCTGGAGCGCGCCCTTCAACTCGAACAGTCAGGTGCCGACGTGATCGTGGTCGATACTGCTCACGGGCATACCGAGGTTGTCATCTCGGCAGTTAAGGAACTGCGGAAAAAGCTGAAGCGAGCTGATCTGGTTGCCG
>DATGOF010000609.1:0-4551 GCA_035306285.1 Acidobacteriota bacterium
GTTTCGATCCAGATGGTAACCAGGTGAACACATTGTTTGGTCAGGCGGTCGATACGCATCCTCCGCGTATCATGCAGGCCTCATTGCGGCTCGCCTTTTAGCACGGCTTGCCTCGGGCTGGAAAGCAGCGGCTTATCCCGGAAAGACGGCGCGGCTGACGCGCTTGTCCCACTTGGTCCGTTTCAGAGCTGGGTCCTTCTGCCAATGAAGGGCCCGCTCTGACGCGGTACGGAAACACAAACGCTCTCATGGCAAAGTGAGGATTGCCTCCAGGCCACGCAGAGGTCCCATCAGTATTACTCGTGATTCTGCAGGGAATCGATTCGCCGAAGGACATTCTCCACAATGCGATCGCAGGAACTGCCGGCGAAGCCGAAAAGTTCAGATTTTGACTGGTGAACCTCGCTAAGCAGCTGCTTTTTGAGCCAGGCCTTGGCACGATGTAATCGAACCTTTGCCGTCGATTCGCTGATACCGAGGCACTCTGCTGCTTCGCTAGTTGAGAGCCCTTCGATTTCCCGGAGGATAAAGATCGATCGATAAGGAGCGGCCATCTCCATGATTGCCTTTTCTAATAGGATCTTTAATTCCCCAGAGAATGCCTTTGTTTCAGGATTTCCTCCCATGAAAGAGCTCTCCCTGTTCTTCTGCGGCAAGGCATCGATATCAATGACGTTGTGCCGACGCTTCCGGCGCCGCAGGGCCTCATGGACGGCTATCTTGGTCAGCCACGTAGCGAAGGCGGCCCGACCGCTGAACTGGTGCAGCTTCGTGTACGCTCGAAGGTAGGCTTCCTGAATAATTTCTTCGGTTTCAGCTCTTTCACCAATGATTGAAAAGATTACGCGGAAGAGACGTTGATTGTACCGCCGCATAATCAGTTCGAATTGGTTCCTGTCTCCCTTCAATACCCGTTGAACGATTTCTTCGTCGCTTAGCTCTCCTGCTGATGGCGAGGCATTGCTCTCGATTCGCTTCCTGCTCAGGACCGTCATCTGTTCATACTCCTAGTTTTATTGAACAGAGTCATTCGTTTGCTAAAAGGTTACAGAGCTTCATCCGCAACAAGCAGGTATCCGCCGTCGCGTTCATCCCAAAAGAGGATCATTCTTGAAGTCATTGTAACGGATTTGGGTCTTCAGGCCTCTGTAAGCGGTGAAAGGAGAAAAAATGCGAAACGTCGAAGAAAACTTACTGATCGCCTGGCGGGCTCTTCAGATTGGACTTGGTCTGGCCGCCTTCCTGGCGGGTCTCGACAAGTTCTTCACCCTTCTCACCGACTGGACCATGTACCTGAGCCCAGTGGCAGAGTCATTCCTGCCTGTGAGTGGAGCCACCTTCATGCAGTTGGTCGGCCTCATTGAAATGGTTGTCGGGGTTGCAATCCTGACCGCCTGGACGCGGCTCGGGGCATATGTCGCATCGGTCTGGCTAATTTTGATTGCTGTTAATCTGCTTCTGGCGGGCACCTTCTTTGATATCGCAGTCCGAGACGTGGAGATGGCGCTCGCTGCCTTCACGCTGGCGCGCCTCACCGAATGGAGGGAGGTTGTCCTCGCCAAGGAGAAAGGGGGTATCGTCAAGGAAGACACGCTTCATCGAGATTCCAGGAAACTGATGGAAACGTGAAGTCAGTTATTCATGGAAGTAAACTTGGCCAGGGTGAGCCGGCGTCACCCACCCACCGCCATCCAGCAGGATGGGGTGTTCCCTTCGGGGACAGAGTGACAGATGAGCAGCCTATTTGAGAGGGCTTCGAAGACTGTGAATCAGACGAGCAAGGTGCCGGTCTGAACGTCGCAGCCAGGATGGCTGTCCTCCTGGGTCTTTTTCTTGGGGGGACGCCCGGGACTGGACAGCCATCCTCACTGACCGTCTTTCAAGACGTGTCTCGACATTCCACAAGAGTCTATCGATGATTGACCCTTTGTTCTCGGTGGTGTCGCTTCGCTCAGCCGGGCTGTCATTTGGTGCCCGTTTCAGGGGTAGGTTTCTTCTGGCAATACGTGGCAATGCCTCCGTCTGGTCGTCCAGAAAGGACCAGATTCCATCGACAGGCAGGGTTGCCTCTTCTACTGCTAGATGCAGCCTTCGCGGGTTGATTGATTCCGCTGTCAGTACTCCTTCATGGCAAAATCTTTGGCAGGCAAAACCGGGTACCGAATGAATCATCGCGGTGTCGGGGGTATTCAGAGACACTCTCGTGCCGGCGGACGAGTACGAGGGGGCAAGGATGCCCGCGTTCCCAGGGGATCGCCGTCTTGGCGTTCAGTTTCAATCGGGCATCTCCGACGCACTGAAAACGGTGAAGCCAGCGTCCTGGAGGGATGCCTTAATAAGAGCCCGGCCTAGACCGCAAGCACTTTTCAGCGTACTGGGATCTATCGGATACTGGATCAAAGTTCATCATCCTACTAAGCTAAGAGTCCTGCCTGTACGGCAGGTTGTCATCGAACCCCTGGGTTGGACGACTTGGAACAGCCGAAAGGAGGCTCCATAGGATGAAGTTCGATATCGGTCGGGCCGCTGCTGCAGTCCTAATGGCGATCACGGCCGCGAGTGTGACATTCCTCTGGAGTGTCACCTCTGCCAATCAGGATCTGCCGATCTGCCACATGATCGCGACCGGGGGGACGATCGCGATGAAGGAAGACCCAGCGAGTGGTGCGCCTGTTCCCGCCCTATCGGGAGAAGATCTCATCGCCAGCGTGCCGGAATTAGCCTCAGTGGCCAGAATTCGAGTGGAGAGTCTTTTCAATATCCCGTCCGACCACATGGATCCAGAACGCTGGAGAGCCATCCAGAAATCTGTGGTTGAGGCACTGTCCAGTGACGAGGTTGCCGGCGTCATAATCTCTCATGGCACGGACACACTGGAGGAGACAGCATTTTTTCTAGACCTCACGGTTGACGATGAAAAGCCGATCATCCTTGTCGGAGCCCAACGGAATGCCTCTGAGAAGGACTTCGACGGTCCCCGCAATTTGCTGGATGCCGCTCGCGTTTGTACCTCCGAACAGGCACGTGGGCAAGGTGCCATGATCGTCATGAACGGTCAGATCAACGCATCCCGCGAGGCCACTAAGACCCATACCTCTGACGTGGGCACTTTCCAGTCGGGGGAGCTAGGATTTCTCGGCGTTGTAGATCCGGATCGAATCGTGTTCAGCCGCACTCCTACGCGACGCCAGCACATTCCCTTGAAAGAGGACCCACTCCCGCGGGTAGACATCGTAGCAATGTATCCCGGGGCAGACGGCACCTTGCTCCGCTCGGCCGTGGCGGCGGGTGCCAGGGGAATCGTATTGCAAGCGCTGGGTCTTGGTAACGTCAACGTTCCGGTGTTTGAGGCAATACAGGAAGCTATTGATGGTGGCGTTGTGGTCGTCATTGCAACGCGGGTACCCAACGGAAGGGTGTTGCCTGTTTACGGTTTCGAGGGCGGCGGAAAGACGTTAAAGGACGCAGGCGCAGTCTTCGCCGACAATCTTTCCCCTCAAAAAGCCAGAATATTTCTCATGCTGGCGCTGCAGAGCATGTCGAATCCGGTTGACATCCAAGCGTTATTTGACCGGTGAATTATTCCGGATTCCAGCGTGCTGAAAGTCTCGAAGGAAGCTCCCTTCGAGGTGTGGCAGTCAACGGAACTCGTCTCGGGCTTGTTCAATACCAGAAGGATGTCGACTCCTCCTCGCCTCTTGACGGAGATAAGCGGCGAGTCAAGAATAGGGGTCTCTTTAGCAATCCCGACCCGGCTTGAGACGCCTGCCGGTCTTCTTTTGATGGTTTTTTCTTCGACTGAAAGGCACAAAGTCTGGTTCGTACTTGCGGGGAGGAGTATTCCCATGAAAAGGTCTATCGTAGTTATTACTTTTCTTTTATTTATTCTGGCTTTCAGTGTTTCTGCATCTAAAGTTGAAGAGTACGACGTCGTCATTTACGGGGGAACCAGCGCTGCGGTCACGGCCGCCGTTCAGGTAGCCCGATCCGGAAAATCGGTGATCATCGTTTGCCCTGAGCGACACCTGGGGGGAATGTCCAGCGGTGGTCTTGGTTGGACCGATACGGGCAACAAAGCCGTCATTGGAGGGCTGGCTCGAGAATTCTACCACCGGGTCTATCTCCACTACGCAGATGATAATGCCTGGCGCTGGCAATCCCGCGAAGAGTACGGCAACCGTGGCCAGGGAACACCTGCCATCGATGGCGACCAGAGAACAATGTGGATCTTCGAGCCCCATGTAGCGGAGAAGGTCTTTGACGATCTAATCGCCGAGTATCAGATTCCTGTTCGGCGCAATCGATGGTTGGATCGAGAGAAGGGAGTCCGGAAGCAAGGAACCCGCATCTCCTCGATTACCATGCTGAATGGGGAGACTTACCGGGGAAAAATGTTTCTGGATGCCACCTATGAAGGTGATCTCATGGCCGCCGCCGGTGTCGACTACCATGTGGGGCGAGAAGCCAACAGCGTCTACGGTGAGACCTGGAATGGAGTTCAAAAGGACGCGCGACATCACGGCCATTACTTTAAAAGTCCGATCGATCCGT
>DATGOF010000610.1:0-2415 GCA_035306285.1 Acidobacteriota bacterium
CCGCAATGGTCATCAACGGTTACTCCGCTACACAAAAGGCGGATTTTTACGCTCAGGCGAGCGAAGGTGACCTCTTCTTTCTGCTTGGAAGTGCCGGCTACTTTGAGATTTCGGCGTTCAAGCAATCGGCGGCTCGTCGAATTGAGGCGCGTCGCGGTATGAAGGTCGAGTTACTGGTCGGCTGAGATCGTCCAATTCAACCGGGATCAAGTCAAAGCCCGGCGAAGGACTTCCAGAGCGAGTTGTGCGCCATGCAATTTATGCGAGGGTAACCCTTCCAGATATTCGAGCAATGCACTTTCGGTCATATCGAGGCACTCCTGGAGACTCTTGTCCTTGACCATCAGCGTGAGCGCAGCGGCCGAAGCAATCGCTGCAGGACAGCCATTGGCCTGGAAGTGGCAGTCTACAACTCTCCCTTCTTCGACCTGAAGAAACAGCTCGATCTGGTCGCCACAAACCGGGTTTTCTCCTTCCGCACGGTGCGTCGCGGTTTTCAACGAGCCCCGATTGGGCAGATCATGGACCAGCTTCTTAACGACAGAGCTATACATCAGGAACTGGAAGAAACTGCCATTTCACGCATCCGCTGAACGATTCCAGGGAGCACGTCGAGAACGTAGTCGATTTCTTCTTCGGTTGTCAGCCTGCTGAGGCTGAAACGGATCGAACCTCGAATCCAGCGATCAGGCAATCCCATAGCGGCTAAGACGTGCGAAGGAGAGATAGAGCCTGAGGCACAGGCAGCTCCGGTAGAAACAGCGATTCCCTGGAAGTCGAGGGCAACCAGCAGGGCTTCTCCTTCGATGCCTTCGAAGCTGATGTTAGTGACGTGAGGTAACCGCCTCTGCCCTGCACCGTTTACCCGAACCCCTTCAATGGCATTCAGAATCCCGTTCTCCAGGCGATCTCGGAGAATCGACACGCGCCTGACAAAATCTTCCATCCGCTCGGCAGCCAACTGACAGGCCTGGCCGAAGCCGACGATGGCTGGAACATTCTCGGTTCCTGCACGCATCCTTCGCTCGTGTGATCCTCCCAGCATCTGAGGCTGCAGCGGTGTACCCTTTCGTACGTAAAGCGCCCCGACTCCTTTAGGGCCATGAAACTTATGTGCCGAAATCGAAAGTAAATCAACCGGAAAACGATCCACCGGCAGCGACGCCTTGGCGACTCCCTGAACAGCATCGCAATGGAAGTAGATTCCACGCTCTCGAACAAGAGGAGCCATCTCCTCCACGGGCTGGATGACCCCTGTTTCGTTGTTGGCAAACATTATGGAGACAAGAATGGTGTCGTCGCGAAGGGACTGCTCGAGTTGTCCGGGATCAACGGCACCATCCGACCCAACGTCGAGATATGTGACCTCGAACCCGTCTCTCTCCAGGCTTTCACAGGTTCGGAGTACGGCGGGATGCTCAATGCGGGAAGTGATCAGGTGCTTTCCCTTCTCCTGTCGAGCCAGAGCTACTCCTTTGATAGCAAGATTATCGGCTTCCGTGCCTCCGCCTGTGAAAATAATCTCAGCCGGCGATGCGTCAATCAAAGAGGCTACCTGCCGCCGAGCCTCCTCCAATCCTGCTCTTGCCCTCTGTCCAAAGGAATGAACCGATGAGGCGTTCCCGAAGTTCTCCCCAAAGTAATCGTTCATACGCTCGACCACAGCCGGATCGACTTGGGTGGTGGCATTGTTGTCCAGATAAACGGATCTCATTGACGTGATCTTATCACCAGCCAACTTGACAGGCCAAATCCGCAATCTTACAGAAAACGCACGGGGGAGAAGACTGGATGAACCTGAATATTAAGACGTTGCAATCATCTGCCCATGCTTGACAGAGCTGGAACCCCATCTTAGATAAAGTTTGCGCGCAACTGGAAATAAGTAATTGCGAAACTTAAACGGTTAGGAAATAAAAGGAGAAACCCATGCTTACATTAAGGCCCTATCAAGATTTTCCAAGGAGCAGGGTTTGGGATCGTTTCTTCAATGACAGCATCTTCCGAGTTCTGGATGGATTAGAAGGAACGGAAAGAGAAACTTCGAGTCATTCCTGGACTCCGGCTGTTGACATCTATGAAACACCTGACGAATTCGTGTTTGACGCGGAGCTCCCGGGATTTGAACGCGATCACATCGATATCAATGTTGAGGAAGGAACTCTGTCTATTACCGCCGAACGGAAGGCAGAAGAATCGGATCAGCACAATTATCAACGCAGGGAACGCCTGTATGGCAAGTTCTACAGGAGCTTCAGGCTACCGGTCCTCGCCAATGCGGAGAAAATAACCGCCAGCTTGAAAGACGGCGTGTTGACCGTCCGAGTTCCTAAGCGGGAAGAAGCCCGACCACGCCAGATCAAAGTGGAAGGGTAATTTCTGGACAAGCGCCGCCTGCTTTCTGCGGGCGGCTTC
>DATGOF010000611.1:0-3511 GCA_035306285.1 Acidobacteriota bacterium
ACCGCCACTCTCCTCTATGAGATGGAGCGCAGGGGATTGCGATACGGACTCGTAACCATGTGCGTTGGAGGCGGAATGGGAGCGGCCAGCATTTTGGAGAACTACCGTGTCTGATCGTGTCCTGATCACAGGTGCCTCCTCCGGCATCGGCAAAGAAACAGCTCTGTTATACGCTTCAGAGGGTGCCTCGCTTTTCCTCGTCGCCAGACGAGAGGAACGCCTGTCGGAAGTAGCCGATCTGTGTCGAAAGGCGGGATCACCACAAGTCTCCATACATACTCAGGATCTCAGCGTTCCCGGGGCCGGGCGAAAGATTGTGGAGCAGTGTCTGCGCTCCCTCGGTGGTCTGGACATCCTGATCTGTAACGCCGGATACGGTGTCGTCGGTCCGGTCAGCGAAGTCACCCCTGAGGAGATGGAGAGGGTCTGGCGAGTCAATTTCCAGGCGGGATATGAATCGATCCACGCTGCCATTCCCCATTTTCTTGCCCAGAAGCACGGACGTATCGTGCTGGTGAGCAGCATCGTCGGCAAAAAGGCGATGCCCTACATGGGACCGTACTGCGCGACAAAGTTTGCCCAGGTGGGTTTGGGCGAATCGCTATGGGGAGAACTCAGTCATCGGGGCATCGGCGTATCGGTCATATGTCCCAGTTATACGGCAACGGAGTTCAGTACGGCTTCCTACAAAACGAAAGGGGTTCGATCGGAGAACCCGACAAGACCCGTAAAGGGTCAAAGTCCGAAAGTTGTAGCCCGCGCCCTTGTTCAGGCGGTCAAGCGTAACAGACGCGAGGTTCATTTAACGGTGTCAGGGAAGCTGCTGCTCTTCATTGACCGATTCTCCCGGTCGCTATCGACCTGGATTATGGCCACCCACGGCAGGAAGGAACGTGAGCCATCTTAAGCTCGGGCGATTTCGCTAGAATCCGGATGGCTGCCCCCAGCATTAATAAGATCCTTGAGAAAATCTCGGGCTCTCTGTGTCGCCGGCCTGGAAAAGAACTCCGCAGGTACGGCTTCTTCAAGGATTCTACCGGAGTCGAGAAAGAGTACTCGGTTTGCTGTTCGACGGGCGAAGTGCATCTGATGGGTCACGATAAGTAATGTGTATCCCTCCTCCGCCAGATCGGAAATTACGCTCAAAACCTCGCCCACCAGCTCTGGATCAAGCGCCGATGTGGGTTCGTCGAAAAGCATCACTTCGGGATTCATGGCCAGAGCTCTGGCAATCGCCACTCGTTGCTGTTCTCCACCCGACAGAGACTCAGGGTAAGCTCTCTCCTTGCCTCGCAGATTAACCCTTTCCAGCAGGGCAAGCGCCTTTTCTTCGGCTCGCTGGGAAGACTCACCCAGCACCCGAATCGGTGCCAGGGTGATGTTGGAGAGGACGTCGAGGTGAGGAAACAAGTTAAATGACTGGAAAACCATGCCTACGCGGACTCGAAGGCTGCGCAAGAGTGCATCCCTGCCTTTCTGGTGGAAACTAGCCGGCTCCAGTTCCAGGTCAGCGACCCTGATCTTTCCCGAGTCGAATGACTCCAGCCCATTCAAGCAGCGGAGGAGCGTACTCTTCCCGCTTCCGGACGGACCCAGCAGCACGATCGTTTCACCGGGCTTCACCCGAAAGGTGACCTTCTGAAGGACCTGTACTGGACCAAATGCTTTGGATAGGTTCTCGACTTTGATCATCCTACTCGGCGCCTTTACAAGTTATCTGCTTTCCACCTGTTGACTGGCCAGCCCCGGGTAAAGGTCGACTTCAGTAGCGTCTCCCCCTGGCCAGCCGCCGCTCCCAACGACGGGCGGCCACTGAAAGAGGATAACTCATCATCAGGTAGAGCAATCCTGTCAGCAGGCCGAGTTCCATTACACGCCAGGTCGAAATCGCCAGGATGTTGAACTGCTTCGTCAATTCCACAACTCCGATTACAGAACAAAGCGACGAGTCCTTAAAGAGCGCGATAAAGTCGTTGGTAGATGCCGGAATTGAGACTCGCAGAGCCTGCGGCAGGATGACGTGTCGGATTGACATCCGCCGGCTCAGACCCAGAGCAAGGGCGGCCTCCATCTGTCCTCCTGGTACTGACGATAGAGCACCTCGGAAAATCTCTGCCTCATAGGCCGCATAGTTCAGAGTCAGACCGACTATCCCCGCCAGCCAGGCGGGAAAGGCCAGGCCGAGCGATGGAAGACCGAAATAGATGACCAGAAGCTGCAGTAAGAGCGGGGTTCCGCGAAAGAGCTCTATGTAAGCAAGAAATAGAAGAGAGATGGGTCTCGGGCCGTAGACTCGACCCAGGCAGAGCAAAAGACCCAGGGCAACGGCGAGCAGCATCGATACTACCGAGAGGAAGATCGTCATTAGAGCCGCCTGCCCGAGTAATGGCAGGTATGTCAGTACTGAGCTCGTCTCGCCCTGGAACTGGACGTCCGAGTCTCCCTCCAGGCCCCACCTCCGAAGGATTCGGGAGAGGCTTCCGTCACCTTCCATCTCCATTAAGAGTGCATTCAGAGTGTCTAGAAGGCGATGGTCGTCTGGCCTCACCGCAATGGCATACTGTCCCTCTCCGTATGTCTCCCCAGCATACTTTAATCCCGGCACCTTCTCGCCGTAGTAGTGAGCGATAGGAAAGTCCATCAAGACTCCATCCAGTCGTCCAAGTGCCAGATCGCGGTAGGGCGAGACGTTGTCATCATACAGAACTGTATCAATGCCCGGAAATTGCTCGAGAATCTGCTGCGCAAGGGCTCCGCTCAGAGTCCCTACGCGGCGTCCGACAAGATCTTCCAGACCGTCTATGTCCTGGCTTTCCTTCCGGATCATCAGCGCTTCCTGAAATTGATAATAAGGTCGTGTGAAGAGCACCCTCTGTTGTCGTTCAGGCGTCACTTCCAGTCCGTTGAGGATAATATCGAAGTCACCTCGGAGCAGGGCTTGAGGAAGTGTCGACCAGGGTGTCTGGACCATCTTTTGTTGCACACCCAGTCTGGAGGCGAGTTCCTCGGCAATCTCGACTTCGAATCCAATCAATCGATTAGGATTCTGTGGGTCGGGGAAAGTGTAGGGCGCGCCGCCTTCTGCGTCTCCCCCCCACAGCAGAACGCCTCGCGTTCGAATCTCGTCAAGGGTGTCTCCCCACGCCGAAATGACCGTTGAGAAGGACACGAGGATCAGGAAGATGAATCGAGGAGCTGTCACGGGCTTCACAATAGACCACGATTTCAGGAAAGCAAAAGAAATTTGGTCTGATGTGGATCGGCTCTTAGAAACCCATCTTCCGATGAGCCAGCCAGAACAGAGCCGCTGTTGTCTTGGCATCCAGAATCTCGCCACGCCGGGCCATCTCGATGGCATCGTTGAGCGAATAGAACTCGACCACCAGGCACTCGTCAAGGTCGAGGTTTGGGGCGGTCCGTAAAACGTCCCGAGTGTAGTAAAGATAAAGGAGTTCGTCACAAAAACCCGGGGATGAGTAGAAACTCATGACGTGCCTCAGATCTCTCGGCC